>JANMEI010000162.1:0-2328 GCA_031376865.1 Acidimicrobiia bacterium
CCTTCGTCGGCAACGTCACCGCGAACAGCGGTTATCCGAGCATGTACTGGTGCATTCCCAGATCGGGTCACCACCGATACCCGGTGGCCAAGTCCAGCCAGGCTGAGCGCCAAACCTGACCCAACTTGTCCCGAGCCAGCAATCACGTGATGTCGATCCGATGCATTGTTCATTTGAGAGACTCCTTATCTCGTTAGAGAGCACTGCTCTCGTCTTGAAGATCTTCGCAAATCCGATGAGTCCTTGTCAAGAGCACTGCTCTCGTTTAGGTTGTTCCCTATGGCAGGCATCCGAGCGAAGGCGCGAGCAGAGTTGCTCACCGAAATCAAACGACTCGCCCGTGAGCAGCTGGCAACGGCCGGGCCGTCGGCATTATCGCTGCGTCAAATCGCCCGTGATCTTGACCTGGTGTCATCTGCCATTTACCGCTATTACCCCAGCAGGGATGAGCTTCTGACCGAACTGATTGTCGATGCCTACAACGCCCTGGGTGATGCAGCCGAGACGGCAAATGTCGTTGCAATCACCGCCCACCGAACGCCTCGTCAACGTTGGGTCGCCGTCAGCGATGCTGTCCGAGGTTGGGCCCTTGCGCACCCCGCAGAGTTCGCCTTGATTTACGGATCGCCCGTGCCGGGTTACGTCGCTCCCATGGACACCGTCCCACCAGCCACACGATTGAGCACCGTGTTAATCAGCATCTTGTCAGCGGCTGATCACACCATCTCTACACCTACTGATTCAGTGCCCCGCGCACTGAAAGCCGAACTGAAGCAACTCAGCATCAACGCTGGTTTTGTGATTCCCGAGGCCATGATGGCGAGAGGGATGGCCACCTGGGTTCACCTGCTTGGTCTGATCAGCTTCGAGTTATTCGGTCATCTGAATAACGTCGTCTCTGAACGCGACCTGTTTTTCCACCACCAAACGCAACGAATGGCTGATTTCGTCGGGCTGTAGCGCGAGTTGGGTCGACCGCAATCGTTGGTGCCAGTATTGACCTATGTCTTCACCCGCTTTCCTGCCGTCCACCATGGGCGACGTTGACCTGTCCCTGCGAACGATCCTTGAACATGGGTCCACCGTCTTTGGCGATGCCAACGTCATTACGTTCCACGGCGACCACAGCACCGTCGCCACATTCGCAGAAGTGGGAGCTCGGGCTCACCGTTTGGCCCATGCCCTGAAAGACCTGGGCATTGAACCCGGGCAACGAGTGGGCACGCTGATGTTCAACATCCAGACGCATCAAGAGGCGTACTTCGCCGTCCCGTCGATGGGGGCAGTGCTGCACACCTTGAACTTTCGTCTGCACCCAGAGCAATTGGCCTGGGTCATCAACCACGCAGAAGATCGCGTCATTATCTGCGAAGGATTTCTTCTGGGCGCGCTCCTCGCAATTCGACCGCTTCTCACCACGGTTACCCACATCATTGTCACGGGTTCCGTCGCCACTGGCGTCGATGTCCCGGCCGACATCATCGACTACGACCAACTCATCAGCGCGCAGACAACTTCGAGTTACCCATGGCCTGACATTCCCGAACGGTCCGCCGCTGCGATGTGTTACACCAGCGGCACGACCGGCGACCCTAAGGGAGTGGCGTACTCACATCGATCGACGTTCCTCCACGCGCTCAGTTTCGTAGGGATCGCCAGCCTCACCCCGTCCGACCGGGTCCTCACGATCGTACCGATGTTTCATGTCAACGCATGGGGCATGCCATACGCCGGCTTCCTCGCCGGCTGCGACTTGTTGATGCCCGGCCGCTACATGCAGGCCGAACCGCTGTCACGGTTCATGGCCGAACATCCGCCAACGTTTTCCGCCGGGGTACCAACAGTCTGGAACGACTTGCTTCGTTACGCCGAAACAAACCCGATCGACTTCTCGACCTTGCGCAATGTGGTTGTGGGTGGATCGGCAGTGCCAGCTTCACTTATCGAGAACTTCCGCACTCGCCATGGGGTGCAGATCACCCAGGCGTGGGGCATGACCGAAACCAGCCCCATTGGAGCCGTCGCCTATCCCCCACGCGGCGTCACCGGCGCCGACGAGTTGCAGTACCGAGTGAAAACGGGTCGACCTGTTGGCGGCGTGCAGATTCGCATCGTCGACGACACTGGTATCGCCCTCCCCCACGATGGTATAGCGGTAGGCGAGATCGAGGCGCTCGGCCCGTGGGTCACCTCGTCGTACTTCAACACCGAAGCAGCCGACAAGTTTCACGTCGACAACGGTGCCACCTGGCTTCGCACCGGAGACGTGGGGTCGATCGATTCTCTTGGTTACATCCAAATCACCGACCGGGCCAAGGACGTCATCAA
>JANMEI010000163.1:0-5603 GCA_031376865.1 Acidimicrobiia bacterium
ACTGACCGGATCACTCATTCGATAAGCGAACAGGGTTCCTCGGGACTCGCCCGCAGCCTGCACGGGTGCGCTATAAGCAACATCGGCGGTTTCCATAGCCCGACCGCGAGCGAACGCCTTCATCGCCATTGGCGCCGGTGCAGCTCCGCCCATCATCGCACTAGCAGGTGCTGCTTCCATCATGACGAACGAATACGATTCGGCGAGCACTCGGCCGTCGTCACCAACGATTGGACGATCAGGCGTATTGGGTTCGTGCAACCCATAACGAAACGACACTGGCATACCAGCGGTCAACGTCAGCTCGACATTCTCTAGGTCTTCGTCGAGCGTGTTGTCAAACAGCCCCCAACCTTGCAACAACACCCGACGTTGGGTGCTGCTGTCAGCATCGGTTGAGGACTTCGCATCGTCGATCAGTACTCGATACGACACCCGCCATGCTGGCGCAGGCGCCGTGTAACTGACATCAACATGACCAGGGCCTGACAACGACACTCGCGCTTGTGCTCGATCGGTGTTGCGACGACGTTCGTCCAACGCGAACGAGAGGTCGCTCATTGCATCGGCGTCGGCCAAGGTGATTCGTTCGATCGCAGTGACATTGATCAGCTCGACACCCACATCGCTCAGCACCGCAAGCAATCCGCGCTTGAGGTGCTCTTCCTCTTCACGTTCCAAACCAATGAGCCGGCCGGTGACGCGCCGTGATTGCTCGTGCACCACCACGGATCGACCGGTAAACGCGTCAATCATCGAGGACAGCGGTGTGTCGGCATCGAGTTGCAACGGCTGACGTCGCATGGACGGATTGCGATCGGCCGGGGTTTCAAACGCAACGCTGCGAACCGTGCCGTTGGACACCACCACGGTAAGGCTTTTCAGCACGTCGTCCATGGCGTAGCGAGGAACATCGAGGGTGAACTCCGCCTCGGTTTTGCCCGAACGACTAAAGAATCCAAGCCCGTGTTGAAACAGGGTCAAACGACGAAGCGGAAGCGGCATAGCCAACACTGCCACGAAGCCGCTGCCGACCGAAACGACCTGCCCACCGCAAGTTTCTCGACGCTCAATGGTAGGGTCTTTGGTATGGCAAAGAGTAAGGTGACAATTACCGTCGATAAAGAACGGGTTGCTGAAGCAATCCGTCTCACTGGAGCAGCCAGCTCTTCGGCGGCGATCGACTTGGCACTTCGCGCACTCATCAAAAGTGCTCGCGCTACGCACGACGTCACGGCCTATCTTGCCCATCCCCAAACTCCGTCAGAGCAAGCTCTGTCGACACGTACTCCCAATCGATCAGATCTGGACGATGATGTCGATTGGGAGGCAGAGTTTGCCCCTGTCTCCAGCCATGCCGCGCCATCAACGACCACCGAAGCATGAGTGCCCCTGAACCCAAGCGGGGCGAAATCTGGTTAGCCGAACTCGACAAAAAACGCCCAGTGGTTGTGCTCACCCGCGATCCTCTCGGAAGCTACTTGCACTCGGTATTGGTTGGCCCGATCACGTCAACAATTCGAGGACTCTCCACCGAAGTTGCCGTTGGAAAACGAGACGGCATCAACCGGAGTTCCGTGATCAATCTCGACAACATGCAACTTCTCGACCGCACCGCGCTCAAACGCCGCGTCGGAAGAGTTTCCGCTCTGACCATGCGAAACATCTGCGAGTGCGTGTCGATCGCAATCGGATGTGATGCCTAGGAACCAGTCTGTGTCGGCTTGGCAAGCACGATCTGTTGCAATGGTTTTGGGCTGGTTCGAATCGTGACCAATCGTCCACCTTGCGCGTGCACCAAACGCTTGACGAGTGGCAGACCCATTCCCCTGTTACCGCTTTGACCCTGCGAAGGTTGAGTAAAACCGAGGCCCTCATCGGTAATCGATACAGCGACCGTCGCTTCGTCATCAACAACTGCAACGGCGACTGTTCCCTCGCCATGTCGAAGCGAATTGTCGATCAGGGCATCCAACGCTTGACGAAGTAAACCAGCGTTGCCAACGGCAAGAGAATCTTCGCAACCATCGAAACACGTCACGGCCCGATCGGTTTCTTGCGCACGCTCGTTCCAATGCGTCACCGCAGAAATCACCACAGAACCAACATCAAAGAGAACGTTCCCGTCCTGCTCTGCCCGAGCAAGCGAGAGCAGGTCCGTTACCGTCTGTTCCAACCGATGCACCTCACCAAGTGCCTCGTGCAACGCAATCTGTGGCACCTGACGCGGAAACGCTATCTCCGTTTCCAATGAAGCCTTCAGGGCCGTCAGCGGTGTCCGAAGTTGATGCGACGCATCGGCAGAGAAGGCATGTTCGCGTTGCAGCAGCTCGCTCATACTGTTGGATGTAGCCGCTAATGACGCACCCACTGCATCAAACTCGGTGATGCCAGTCGACGCAAGTGGCAAGGTGAACTCACCGTCGCCTAAGCGCGTCGCTGCGTCACGGAGCTGCTGGGCACTCCGCCCAATATTGGCAGCAAGTCGACGTCCAAGTAACAGGCCAACCGCCAAGACAAGTGAACTCAACACGGTAAGCGCAACGATCGCTGCCTGTCCGATTCGATCGCTTGACCCTTGATCACGAGAGACACGCACATAGCCAAGCGTCGCTTCGCCAGACATCAGCGGCACACTTGCCACCAAGTTGTGACCTGACTCCATTGTTCGGGTACTGCGGCCTCGCGAGCGGGTCAACGTAGGTTCGAGTTGTGCTGGCCCGTCACCGAGTCGTCGAACACCTGCAGCGGTGTACAACGCAAACCGGTCGGACCCGGACGGAAACTCTGACACGTCGGGTTGGTCAGTCGGGTCCGTCAGATCAATGGACCGCGCCGCCAGGTCGGCTTGCTGTTGTAGTGACCCAACCGCCCGATCATCGAGCAAGCGTTCCAACACCACACCGAGGGGAATAGCGAACAACAGCATCACAATGGTGGTGACCGTCATGATGGCGGTCAACACCTTCCGCTGAATGCTCATCTCGCCACGTCACCTTCTGTCAAGGGATTTGCTTCAAGCCGAAAACCGATGCCGCGAATGGTGGTGATGACCGATGCCTGCGCACGGTCCACATCGAGCCGAGCGCGTAACGCGGCAATGTGGAAGTCGAGCGTTTTCGTGGACCCAAACCAATGCTCATCCCAGACATCGCTCATCAGCGTTTCACGCGTGACAACTGCGTCAACATCTTGAGCAAGACGAACCAAGAGATCAAACTCTTTAGGTCGTAACTGAATGGGCAAACCATCTAGCTCAACATGGCGCCTCCGAAGATCGATCGTAAGTGCACCGACATGAAACCTTGCCATCGGTTCCTTGTCGGAGTCCTGCTCATACTCGACACGGCGTAGCTGAGCCCTGATCCGCGCCAGCAAGGAAGCCAAGCTGAACGGTTTGGAAACATAGTCGATCGCTCCGGCGTCAAGGCCTACAACTATGTCGAGTTCGTCATCGCGAGCAGTCAACATGATGATCGGCAACGCACCATCGAGACTAACGAGTCGACGGCACACGTCAAGACCGTCAACGTCGGGCAAACCCAAATCAAGCAGGACGAGATCAAAGCCATCTTCTGCTGAGCCATTTCCGACTGCATCGATTGCTTCGTGCCCGTTTGTCAGCCATGTGCAGGTGTACCCGGTGCTGGTCAGCGCCCGTGAAAGTGACGCGCCGATTCGCTGATCATCTTCGACGAGAAGAATTCGTCCGGAACGTTCCACAAGATGCACAGTAACGGAAGTGAGTACGCCGACAGCCCGTATCAGCTCACTGGATTAGTTCACTAGTCCGCAGACTCGGCGCCACCCGCATCTTTGGTCACCGTCAGAGTCTGAGGGGCAGCAGCTGCTGCACTCACCACTACCGTCACCTGTTGTTCATTGCTGTTGATGTAGTAACTACTGAACTTGTTTACAGGGAAATGGTCCGGTTGGCCTGTTGTATCAAAGTGGATAACTCGCTTTCCCTTGGACGGCACGAAGAACCCATATGGAAGCAGCAAGTAGTAGTTCTCAACTGTCTTTCTGGTTTGGTCGGTGAACGAGTAAAACACTTCGACACCAACGAGATCGGTCGTTCCGCTATTGCTCAGTGCGATCTCAAGATGATCATCGGCAGTTTTACCGTCCGGGCCGACATTGTTCTCTACCAACACCGAATCGATGGCCAGTGTTTGAGCGGTTGCCGTGTTGACGATTGGGTTGCGGTCCACCGGGAGCACGGCCCCATCGCTCGACGTCGAGCAACCAGCGATTCCTACCAGTGCCGCGGAGATCAACACAGACCGGATTGCGAACTTCATGTTGTTCCTCCATCAGAAAGTACGGGTTGCTTCGAAAGTGCCCTGCGCTGGCCGACCCTGAGCAACGATGGCCACGCCAGTATCCAGGCGAGATCGGTCCATACTCGGGACATCAAACCGCCCAGACCAAGCGGTCGATACCGCTCCTTCACGTCGGCCATCGCGAAGACGAACCGTTGGTAATGCTGAGCGAACGACAGATATTCAATACGTGTACGTATTATTTCGAACTTGCTGAAGTGCAACAGCACGGCGGTTTCATCCTTCCGGTTGAGCCCAAGAGCCTTAAAGAGGCCACCAGGTATTTGATTGTCAGAATCCAACGTGTCACCAATCTGCGGAAAAACCAGCACGATCACTAACCACACGCACAATGCTGCGAGCAATCCATTGATGGGGTTGCTTGCTTTGGCAGCGCACCACACGGCCAACAAATAGCAACCGGTCATGTAAACGACCGACACAACATAGGCGAGCAGCAACTGCAGCAACTCGCGGAGGTTCACCCAATCGTGGCCAATGATGCCAATGCACGCCACACCCGCAACTGCAGTGACGCCAACCATCGTCGTCATCAGGCCGACCGCGCCGAGCAGATTTCCGGTGCCCAGCTCGGCACCACTCAACGGTCGAGAACGAAGCAACGCCAGCGTGCGGTTTGACCGTTCTCGCGACACACTCAGGTAACCCAACGTGATGGCGATTACCGATCCGATGATCTGGAGATACTCAAACGCTCCTCGCAGCAACGACATTGGGGCAAGCGGCGACGGGGTAATACGCGCCAGCCCGTTGGCCTGAGCCGCTGTCTTATAGGTCTCGTAGTCGGCAACCTGAGTTCGATGAGTGACCGAGGCGATGAACACCGAAGCAATCGTCACCACCACCAAAATCGTGATCAAGATCACCAACACCCGACTGCGAACTGCGGCTCGGTATTCATGTCTCGCCAATTCGACGATGCGGTGAGAGGAATTACTCATCGAGGCTCCTCGAATAGTCATGACGGCATATAGCCCGGTGAACAGCGACCGCCAGCAGCAACGCGAACGCCACCGACGGAACCATCCTCGCCAACGTTTCGCCCACGCCTTCCGCTGGGCTGGTTTTCAGGACGCTACTGCTTACCGTTTTGAACTGTTCTGCAATCGAGACCGGCCGCAACTTCGCGGTCACGTTGAAGAACGTTTGCGAGGTGCTCACCGGATCGACGATGGGGTTCAAGGATTGCAAAGGACGTAAACCAGAAGTGAACTGCGGAACCACGAAGGTGATCACCAACCACACGCCGAACCCCAA
>JANMEI010000649.1:0-2251 GCA_031376865.1 Acidimicrobiia bacterium
GCCGGTGTTGAGCACCTTCACCATTGCGGCCCCGGTCGCAGCTCGGACCGGATCCGCATCGCCGAACACGATGAATGGGGCGTGGCCGCCTAACTCCATCGAGACCCGCTTCACAGTTCTCGCCGCTTGAGCCATCAACAACTTGCCGACTTCGGTCGATCCGGTAAACGTAAGCTTGCGTACAGTTCGAGAATCCATGATCGCGTTACCCACTGGTACCGGATTAGCAGCGGTCACCATGTTGACCACGCCGTCGGGAAGTCCGGCATCAAGAAACACCTGCATCACCGCCGTTGCACACAACGGAGTCTGCTCGGCTGGCTTGAGTACCACGGTGCATCCTGCCGCCAACGCCGGACCCAATTTTCTGGTCAACATCGAGACCGGATAGTTCCACGGCGTGATCGCTGCGCAGACGCCTACCGGCTGTCGCATCACGATGAAGCGCTGATCCGCCCGGGCCGAGGGGATTGTGTGGCCGTACACACGGATCGCTTCACCAGCGAACCAATTCAAAAAGTCCGCCGCATAACCGACCTCAATCCGAGCCGCCCGAATCGGCTTACCCTGCTCCGTAGTCATCAGCTGCGCCAGATCCTCTTGTCGTTCCATCATTAACGTATGCGCACGTTGTAAAATGGCAGCACGCTCGTAAGCGGTGCGGGCCGCCCAAGCAGGAAGCGCTTCAGCAGAGGCGCATATAGCTGCAGCGGTATCGTCATAGCCACCATCGGCGACTTCACCAATTGTTTCGCCGGTGGCTGGATTCGTTACGGCGAATCGTGCACCACTGAGCGAAGGCTGCCAGGAACCATTGATCAACAACATGAAAAGCACCGTAGTCAACGGACCGGTTCACAATTGAGTCCAATCTTCGTCAAGACTGTGCTCAATGTTGCCCGCCCTTGTTCCTTTGCTGATTTGCCCCTGGTGCCGAGCCGAAGGGTTGCAGTTGCGTGGTCAAGTCGAATCCGGCGGCCAGGTGTTGACTGGTTCGCTCAACTGTGCCGAATGCCCCAAGACCACCACGATCGCCGACGGGATCTGGCGTGCAATGGGCCCGCACAAGCGTCAACGCTCGATCGCCCAACTCACCAACGTGTGGCCAAACGCGATCTTTTACGAGTCACTGTGGCGCCCGGGAGCGTTGTCGCGCTTTAGTGGCCGGTCGTTTCCACTGGCTGAAGAACTGGGCGAACTCAGCGCCGCGTTGCATCCTGCACCCGGCAAGGTGATCGTTGATGTCGCCTGTTCCGAAGGCCTCTACGCACGAACCCTGGCCGCCGCGGGGGCATCGGTATTCGCCATTGAGCATTCCGTGCCCATGCTGCGAAAGGTCGTGAAACGATCCAAACGACAATCGCTTCCCGTCGTTGCCGTGCAGGCGACCGCCCAACACCTGCCGTTCAAAACCGGCAGCGCCGACGAGGTCGCTATCGGTGGATCGATGAACGAAATCGGTGATCGTGGCGCTGCCGTCACCGAGATGGCACGGGTGTTGGCCCCACAAGGTCACTTGTTTTCGATGCACCTGCTCAGGGGCCGATCGTCACTGGGACGCGCCATCCAAGCAGCTCTTGCCCCGAGCGGCATCGTGTTTGCGACTGCAACCGAATGGTCAGCCAGCTTTCAATCTGCTGGGTTAGAGATCGAATCCGAACATATCGACGCCGTCGTTTCTCGACTCACGCTCCGTCGAACCGCCTGAGAACATCTGAGCTAACGTCTTTCCCCCGTGGGACTCTTGCGTTTTTCGTTCGGCACTATGGGGTCCGGCAAGAGCACCCTTGCGCTGCAGATTCACCACAACCTCAGCCGCCATCACCGTGTGGGCGCGCTCCTCAGCCAGCTCGACCGCGAGGGTGCAAAGGTCAGCTCTCGATTGGGCGTCAGTTCAGACGCCGTCCAGGTCACTCCCGAACTCAATCTGCATACGTATGCCCGACAGATGATGGCGCGGTCCGGTCGGTTGGACTACCTCGTCTGTGACGAAGCGCAGTTTTACACCGTTGATCAAGCGGACCAGCTAGCGCTCGTGGTTGACGAGTTTGGAACCGATGTCTACGCATTCGGGCTCATCACTGATTTTCGCGGTGTGCTGTTTGATGGAACCCGTCGATTCCTCGAACTCGCTGATGAGCGCGTACAACTGCATGTTGAGGCGCGCTGCTGGTGCGGCGAACGAGCAACACACAATGCACGTCTGGTCAACGGAATCGTGGTCTACGAAGGTGACGTGGTCGTCGTTGGT
>JANMEI010000656.1:0-1090 GCA_031376865.1 Acidimicrobiia bacterium
GACGGCTGCTACCTGGTCGCATTGCCATTCTCGGCGCCCGGCGGCCCGACGACGCAGTTGCGTTATCTACAGTTTTGCGGATCGTTGTGCTCCCAGCCGCTTGCCAGCAACCGCGATCAAGCCGCATCCTTGGAGCAGCAACATGGAGAACGTCATGCGTCGACTCTTCGCCGCCATGGTCCTTGCCGTGCTGTTGCCGAACTCGCACGCGGCAACTGAGATCGACTGCGCGGAGCTTGCCGTCCAGTACCGCGATGCGTCTTCACTGATGGAGGCGACGGCATTCGCGCAACTGCGAACCTGCGTCGACACCAAGAAGTGGACGCAGGTGAGTTCGCAAGCGCCCGTATCGACACCCGCCGGCAAAACCTTGCGCCTCGATCAAGGCGAGGCGTGCTTGCGTGTGGGGACGCATTACGCGGCCAAGGGGCCCGACGGGATCCCCGGGTCGGACCGTTCGACGATGCTCAGTTGCATCGACCAGGCGATCGAAATCGTCACCAAGCGCGATCGTCCTGGCCATTGGGCAAATCAACCTTCGCCGAAGCGAGACGAGCTCAAAACTTGATTCCACGCTATCTCACCGATTCGACGCTGTGGCTGACGCTGCTGCCGATTCCGGCAGCGGCCGGGCTGTTTTGCGCTTCGGTCTATGCCTATCTGCGGTTGTCACGCGACCAGAAAGAGATGGTCGTCGTGCTGCTCAACTTCACGCCGCTGCCGCGCTACGACTACCGCGTCGGTGTGCCGAAGGCGGGGTTCTACACGGAAATCATGAACACCGACGCCGCTCACTACGGCGGCGGCAACATCGGCAACGCAGGCGGTGTCTATTCCGAACCGACACCAAGCCACGGTCATCCGCAATCGTTGTCGCTGACGATTCCGCCGTTGGGCATGCTGGTGCTGAAAGCGGTGACCGTCGGCGCACCAGCGGCCAAACCCGCAGGAAAGTGAGCCCACTACGCTTGCGGTTTCGCGCCCCGCGCTGAACGTTTCTCAATGTCCACCGATATCACCGGGAAACACTCAGTGCGAGGCGCGCAACCGCAAGCGAGTTACTTTGCGGTCAAATCAATCCCCATGTCCC
>JANMEI010000662.1:0-2733 GCA_031376865.1 Acidimicrobiia bacterium
ATCTTGGCGATTTCGAGTTTGACGTTGTCGAGCTCGCCGGAACTTGTTTCGATGATGCCCATGCCTCCAGCGTTGGAAACCGCCGAAGCAAGTTGAGCCCGGGCGATCCAGCCCATGGGTGCCTGAATGATGGGGTAGTCGACCCCCAACAGTTGAGAAACCCTGGTGCTGAATGGAGCTGGTGATGCGTCGGTCGAGACAGTCATGGTTGCCAGTCTGGCGTCACTGCTCCGCAGGGGCAATGGATTTTGGTTTGGTCACTGCCCGCCGTGACCTAATCGACCGCTAGTCCTTAACGAATGAGGGGCTTGTACTTCAGTCGATGAGGCTGATCAGCATCGGCACCCAGTTCCTTTTTGCGGAACGCTTCGTAGTCTTGGAAGTTGCCTTCGAACCAACGAACCTGGCTGTTGCCTTCGAATGCAAGAACGTGTGTACAAATACGATCTAGGAACCAGCGATCGTGGCTGATGACCACGGCACAACCCGGGAACGCGAGGAGTGCATCTTCGAGGGCACGCAAGGTATCGACATCGAGATCGTTGGTTGGTTCGTCGAGCAATAGCACGTTGCCGCCTGACTTCAAGAGTTTCGCCAGATGCACACGATTACGTTCACCACCGGATAGCTCGCCAACCTTCTTTTGCTGGTCAGAGCCTTTGAAGTTGAACGAGGCGCAGTACGCACGGCCGTTGATGACTCGGCCGTTGAACTTGAACTCTTCCATGCCGTCGGTGACTTCTTCGTAGACAGTCTTCTCGGGGTCGAGATCGTCTCGACTTTGATCAACGTATGCAGGCTTGACGGTGGTACCAACGGTCATTGTTCCTGAGTCGGCCGGTTCAAGGCCCATCATCATGCGGAAAAGCGTTGTTTTGCCTGCACCGTTAGCGCCGATGATGCCAACAATTCCTGTTGGTGGAAGTTTGAACGTCAGGTTTTCGATCAGCAGACGATCACCAAAGCCTTTGTTGACTCCGTCGGCCTCGATCACCACATCGCCCAGTCGTGGGGGAGTAGGTATGACGATTTCGAGCTTGGCTTGGCGACCTTCAGCACTTTGCGACTCGCTCAGCAACTCTTCGTAAGCAGACAGACGAGCTTTCGATTTCGCCTGACGTGCACGAGGTGACTGTTTGACCCATTCGAGCTCTTGGGCCAGAGCCTTTTGGCGTGCCGATTCGGTCTTTTCTTCGGCAGCTAGCCGGCCACGTTTTTGCTCAAGCCAACCCGAGTAGTTGCCTTCGTAGGGAATGCCCGCGCCACGGTCAAGTTCCAAAATCCAACCGGCCACATTGTCGAGGAAGTATCGATCGTGGGTGACCGCAACGACGGTGCCGGTGTAGTCCTTCAAGAAGCGTTCCAACCAACCAACCGACTCGGCATCCAAATGGTTGGTGGGTTCGTCGAGCAGCAGAAGGTCGGGCTTTGACAGAAGTAGTTGACACAGCGCCACCCGTCGCTTTTCACCGCCTGACAGGTTGGTAACCGCAGCATCGCTGGGTGGGCACCGGAGTGCATCCATGGCAATTTCCAATTGACGATCCAGGTCCCACGCGTTGGTGGCATCGATCTTGTCTTGCAGGTCCGCTTGTTCGGCCAGCAGTTTGTCGAAGTCAGCGTCGGGTTCGCCCATGGCTTCGCACACGGCGTTGTATCGGTCGACCAGACCTGCGATGGCGGCAACACCATCGCGGACGTTGCCGATCACGTCTTTGGTGGGATCAAGCGCTGGCTCTTGGGCAAGATATCCGACGGAGAAACCAGCGGTCAGTTTGGCATCGCCGGTAAAGCCGTCATCGACACCCGCCATGATCTTGAGCAACGATGACTTTCCCGAGCCGTTAGAGCCGAGCACACCAATCTTGGCGCCGGGCCACATGGAAATGTGGATGCCTTTCAGGACCTGGCGGTCTGGTGGGTAGTACCTGCCCAGATCACGCATTGTAAAGATATAACGACTTTTGTCCATGCCCTCATGTGCTGCCATGGGTTCAGGTTAGATGACTGCCCAGCCTCAGTGGTTCGGTCGCCGGTGGTCAGGGGCGTAGATCATGCCTTCGAGTTGTTGTTCGGTGTCGAGTGAGATTCGGGGCGGCCCGGATGCCAGTCGAGAGATCATCAGCGCGCTGACAAACGCGTCGAACGCGTCTTCACTGGTCAGCGCTGCTGCAGGTGAACTGATCTGGCAATCGATGAGGTATTGACGCCGGGCGGTGGCTGAGGACTTGACGACTGGGCCCGTCCACAATCGCGGATACACCTCGCATACGGTGATGTCGCCCGGCTGATCAAACGGCCAGATGGCAGCTCCTGCTTCGTGGAGTGTGACGAGGTGCGGCATCCCTCTGATGGATCCGGTGCCGACGCTGCCGTTTATGGTCGCGGGTCGATTTCGGAAGCTGGCCGAGATGAGGTGCTTCTGGGTCGGCGTGGCCGTGAGTTTTCCGTAGAGTTCGTTGCTCTTCGAGACGCGGTCAGGGAGCGGCTCGTTGACCCGGTTCACTCGATCGCTGGTGGTCGACTTTCCGTAGCGCCCGGAGGCATAGAAGAAGAGTTTGTCCTTGACGATCGGACCACCCAAACCAATGGCCGGGCTCAAAAACTCGAAAGGAGCGTCACCAAAAAGCCTGTCCTTGGGGTCGGCGACCAGGCTCTTCGCCTGGTATTCGATGCGGGCCGAACCGGCGAAGGAGTTCGTTCCGGACTTGCTGACCGCGTTCGCCACGAAGC
>JANMEI010000684.1:0-9801 GCA_031376865.1 Acidimicrobiia bacterium
CGGACATGCATTTCAAGGGACGGTCCAACACGACGACACACACCCACGAAGAGGGAGAGAGAATCAACCAGTAGCCGTCAGGGTCCACAAAACAAACGGCCTCGTCCCGAGCCCAATACGGATTCGGCGACACTGACGGAACAAACCCGTAACTGCTAATACGTTCAGCGAGGTCTGCGACAGCTTCGATGGACCCCAGGTACAACACGATTTGATCTTCCGGCGTTGGTGTTGGTTTGACGGTTGCATGTTGCAGTAGTTCCAATTGGCGCTGCGGCCCTCCAATCGAAAGAACGGCGCCGTCATAACCTTCATGATCCTCCCACTCGGCAAGGACGCTGAACCCAACCGCTTCTTCGTAGAACGACCGGGTTTCCCGCAGATTTCGCGTGGGCCGCGCAATTCGTAGCTGGGCAGAGTTGAAGGTCATAGGTGGAAGCTTTGCATGGTGAACGTCACCGTCGTTGCAAAGAAATGAACCGAACGGTTCGACACGCAATCGGTAGCGTGTAGCGCATGAGCGATGACGTCAGCGAGATAACCGTGCGCGAGATGAGGCCTGCCGAGTTCAGCGAAATGCGCGCCACCTCCATTGCTAGTTTCGATGACCCGACGATTGGCACTCTCCTTGACGCTCTGAGAGATTCATGGGCCTGGGAGGATCGATTCAGTTTCGTCGCCACCAGTCGCGATCAGATCGTTGCTCAGGTGCTCTATACACATGCGATTCTTGATGCGCCAGAACTTCTGGTGCCTGTCGCAGTGCTCAGCCCGATCGGAGTCCTTCCTGCGTTTCAACGTTTCGGCATCGGAAGGCGACTTATTCTCGAAACGTTGCCGGTACTCGATTCAGCGGGCATCCCGGCGGTGTTCCTGGAGGGAGACCCTCGATACTACGAGCGGGTTGGTTTTGAGCAAGCCGTGCAGCACGGGTTTCGCAAGCCATCTGAGCGGATTCCCGACGAAGGATTTCAGTTCCATCGTTTGTCGAGCTTCGATCCGAAGCTTCGAGGTACCGTCGTTTATCCCGATGCTTTTTGGCGGACCGACTCGGTTGGACTGCGCTGAGCTGTGGATGCCATCATCGACAATGGAATCACATTTGGCTCTATGGGAACGCCTCAGACGATGCTCTAGAACGAGTGCGAGCGTTTGAAGACGATGTGCTCTCGTTGCTGCCGGACCACGACGCCAAGCTGATCTTTCGAGGGCGCCGACAACTTGGGCAATCCGAAGATCTCCCAGCCGAGTTCCATGTCATCTAATTTCCGTCAGAACAAGCTTTCGATCAGTACGTGAGCGATCCGCGCCGGATTGAATTCCTCCAGCGGCATGGTGACGTGTTCACTTCCAAAACAATCGTTCGACTTGAGGTGATAGTTCAATCATGAGGATGTAACGCCAACCTGCTTGAAGTACTTATGCGGCTCCTCACAATTTGGCGGGGTGGCTGCGATGATTGGTGGATGGCTATGCCCGATGATCCGTTTTCGATGTTGGAGTTGTTGATCGGGTTGCCGAATGTGCGGGTTCTGTCGGTTGACCGGGTCGATGGGGTGCTGGAGATCCACTTGGAAACTGCGGAACCGGTCAGGTTTTGTCCGTCGTGTGGTGTGGCTGGTGTGGTGAAAGACCGTCCACAATCGAGGTATGCGGACTTACCGTTTGGTGGTCAGCAGGCGGTGTTGGTGTGGCATAAGTATCGGTGGTCGTGCCCGGGCGGTGATCCGTCATGGACCGAAGAACGTTCCGATATTGCGACCCGCTATTCGTCCGCTATGACGTGGCGGGCGGCGGTATGGGCCACGATCAATGTTGGCCGCCACGTCCGGCCGGTGTCCCAAGTCGCAGCCGAACTGGGTGTTGCGTGGAACACGTTGATGGATACCGTCACCAACGTCGGGGCGATCATGATCGATCACGCCGAGCGGATCGGGACGACAACTCAGCTCGGTGTTGACGAGACCGTGTTCCTCGCCGCCGGCCGGAAACGTCGCCGCCAGTTCGTGTCATCAGTGACTGATGTCGAGGCCCGCACCGTGTTGGATGTGTTCGAGGGCCGTCAACACGCTGACCTGGTCGCCTGGTTCAACGTTCGGCCCCGACAATGGGTTTCGGGTGTAAAGGTTGTTGTTGCTGATCAGCATGAACCGTTCCGCAACGCGTTCGATGAGTGTGTCCCTGACACGGTGCAGGTTGCTGACCCGATGCATGTCGTGATGGCCGCGAACCGCTGCCCGGACAAGACCCGCCGTCGCGTTCAGAACGAACAGTTGGCGCATCGCGGCCGCAAAGATGATCCGTTGTTCGGGGCCCGAAAATTGTTGATGCTCGGAGCGGAGCGACTCGACCCGCGTTCACGTAAACGGCTTGATGTTCTCCTCGCGTTTGGTGATCCCGACGGGCAAGTCTTTGCGGCCTGGGAAGCCAAAGAAAACGTCCGTGATCTCTACACACTGTGGGGCGAACCGGCCCTTGCAGCGTTGTGGATCGACTCGATCATCGACGACGCCCGAACATCGAACGTGCAGGAGATCCGCGGTCTCGGACGGACACTCAAGCAGTGGCGGACACCGATCCTCGCCTGGCACACCACCGGCGCATCAAACGGACCAACCGAAGGCCTGAACTCAATCATCAAAAAGATCAAACGAGTCGCTGCAGGGTTCACCAACTTCAGCCATTATCGGACCCGGATCCTGCTCACTATCGGAGGATGCGACTGGACCCTCATCGCCCTACCACCCCGCTAAATCGCGAAGAGCCACTTATGCATCGAAAAGACAGAATGAGTTACCGTCGACATCCTGTCTGGGCATCAGGGGGAGTCCGCTCCAGGTAATTTTTGGTCCAGTGCCGTCGGGTGCCTGGATGGCCGTTTCTACGTCCCTACTCCAGATCAGCGGCCAGTGGAGAGCGGCGCTCGTTACGGTCGGGATCGAAGTGCTAGAGAACAAGCCGTGCTGTCATAGAGGCCCACAACCTGAGCCAGGACGCAGAGAGGTTGCCTTCTGCAGGAGAGGTTGCTTCCGGCAGCCTGCTAGGCGCAACCTGTCATGCAGACTGCGACCGCTAGTCACAGAAACCGATCAGCGGCAGTACGCAGTTGTACATGCGACAAAATACTCCGAAAAGGTCTATCGACCCGAGATGGCCGAAATGGTGCCGCTGGTGCTGGTGACCCACACTTCGCCCCACGGTGTGGTGTTGAACGATGACAGATTCTCGAGTTTCACGCCCAACTTGCGGGACTGCCACTTCCCGCCGGTTGTTCGTTGACCAACCGATGCAATCCAACCCTTGCAATAGTCGCCATACAGATAGCGTCCCTTGAGCCCCGGGAGCAACTTGCCGGTATAGAACACGCCCCCGGTGATGGAACAGCCATCGCTGTGCGAATACTCGGTAATGGGATCGATCGCACCGGTTGGCTTCTTGCCACCTTCAAACGCCTTCGTTCCCTCTCGCAGTTTCCATCCGAAGTTGGCTCCCGACTTGTCGGTGCTGACCACACTGACCTCTTCAATCTTTCCTTGGCCAACATCGCCAATGAACAAACGCTTACCGGTTCGATCAAAGTCATAGCGCCACGGATTGCGTAACCCGATCGCCCAAATCTCGGGTCGCCCTCCACCCTTCGCAAACATGTTGCCCTCGGGAATGCTGTACTCACGTGAACCGTCACCACTGGACTCGGCCCGCGGATCAATACGCAACATTTTACCGAGAAGCGAATCCGGATTTTGCGCGCGATTTTCTGGGTCGCCGCCGGAACCACCATCGCCGGTGCCAATCCACAACAAGCCATCCGAACCCACCATGATGTGTCCGCCGTTGTGGTTGCTGTACGGCTGCTCGATCGTCAAGAGCAATCGTTTTGTGGTGACGACAGCGGCCGAGTTTTTCCATGCGTACTCACGGATTTCGGTGTCACCCTTTTTGTTCGTCAAGTTCACGTAGAGCAACGAACCATCAGCGCTAAACGCAGCACCGAGCAACCCCTGCTCACCTCCGTCGCTGACGTCTTCGGAAACATCAAGTGCCTTGCCCAGAGGCGCAAGCGGCTTGCCATCAAGCTTGCTGATGGTGCCGCTCTTCTGCACCACAAATGCTGCCGGCTCGTTCGAGTTCCAGATCACCGCAACAGGCGACGTTGCGGAGCCCAGGTAAATCAGCCGGAACGCTCCGGCCCCTTCGGCGGATGGCATCGTGACGGTGGCCCCACCCGCCACAATCGCTGCAGCTACAGCGATCAATCGCACATGTCGAAAACGGAGAGACGACCAAGTCATCCTTCCATGGTGGCCTACGCAGCGAACTACGTTGAACGCATGGGTAAACCACGTTCACCGAAAGGCCGCGCAGCGGTAGTTGTCGAGCGTCTGGCCGAACAGTTTCCGGGTACAGCCAAGGACCTGTGCGAACTTGACCACGACAACCCATTTCAACTGCTGGCCGCCACTATCCTCAGCGCGCAGACGACCGACGTGCGGGTCAACATGGTGACCCCGGTTCTGTTCGGCAAGTATCCAACGTCTGCTGCGCTCGCCCAGGCCAACATCGAAGAGCTCGAAGAGATCGTTCGATCAACCGGCTTCTATCGCAACAAAGCCAAAAGCCTCATCGGGATGGCTACTGCGTTGGAAGAACGTTTTGATGGCCAGGTTCCCGAGGCGATAGAAGATCTGGTCACCATTCCAGGTACCGGTCGTAAAACCGCAAACGTGGTGCGAAGCGTGGCGTTGAATCTTCCCGGTCTTCCGGTCGACACTCACGTGCTTCGCCTGTCGAAACGGTTGGGTTTGCTCGCTGAAGATTTGGGCGACGACCCGGTGAAGGTTGAGCACGCACTGGGCGACCTAGTACCTGCCGATGAACGCGGCGTGTTCAGCCTTCGGGTCATCCTGCATGGACGACGCGTGTGCGACGCACGGAAACCGCAATGCGGTGTGTGTGTCCTTGCTGACATATGTCCGAGCGTTGGCAAGGTTTAAAACGTCAGCGTAAAACGATCATGCTGGTTTTGGTTTGATCGGACGAATCAAACCTTCCTGCACAACCGACACGACTAACTGGCCGCTCTGCGTAAAGATCTCGCCCCTGGCCAACCCACGTGCGCCAAAGGCCGCCGGTGACTCTTGGTCGTACAGCAACCACTGGTCGGCTCGAAACGGTTGATGAAACCACATCGCGTGATCCAACGACATGCCCATCATCGAACCGTCTTCCCAGCTCAAATTGTGAGCAAGCAAGATCGAATCAAGCAACGACATGTCCGATGCATAGGCAACGATGCACGCGTGCAGTAGTGGATCATCTGGCAACGGCCCAACTGGTTTCAACCACACCTGTTGACGAGGCTCAGCCACCTGGGTTCGACGGGCGCGCAACGACGGAGCAGTGGTGCGAGTATCGATCGGTCGTTCTCGCTGAAACCACTCAAGGTGGGCCAACTGCTTGTATCGCTCGTGAAACGTTGGCAACGACTCGGGATCAGGCGCATCTGGCATGGGGCGTTGATGGGACGGACCATCTTCGTGAACATGAAACGACGCCGACAGGTTGAAAATCGGTTCGCCATGTTGAACCGCAACCACTCGTCGGGTGGCAAAACTTCGACCGTCTCGAATTCGATCAACCATGTACACCGTGGGCCGATGAGGATCGCCGGGGCGAAGAAAATATGCGTGCAACGAATGAACCGACTTATCGGGCACGGTCCGGCCAGCGGCGACCAGGGCTTGGGCGGCCACCTGCCCACCAAACGTACGAAGTCGATTTTCGTCGGTGTGCGGCCCTCGAAACAGGTTGTCTTCGATTTGCTCGAGATCAAGCAGACTTACGAGGTGATCCAGCGGGGTTGGCTCGGGTTCAGCTGCTGGTTTCGTTGCCATCTTTCTATTGTCCCACCTGGAACCACCGGCACCGGTGGCATGTGATCCTTGGCTCAAGCTGAACAACAAACCTGCCGAAAGAACCCCTTATGCAAACGATGGACATAGGCTCTGCCACCGTGCAAACCACCCGACGCGGCCTAATGGGCCTCTTGACCTCCGAAAATGGCAAACGCTGGGTGATGTACGGCACGGTTTCGGCTGTGGCGATCGTTACCTCGTGGGTGACGTTCGTCCTTGCTCATAACGTGGCGGGACGATCAATCCTGGAATCACAGGTGTGGTCAACGATCATCAGCACAATTCCTGCCTTCATTCTCAGCCGGCAATGGGTGTGGGCGAAAGACGGCAAAGTCTCGATGAGCCGCGAAGTTCTGCCGTTCTGGGTGCTGTCGATCATCCAGTTTTTCATCACGTTGATCATCGTGGCGTTGTTGAAAGGCTGGATCGAGTCAACGTTTGCCGATCTCAAGGTGCGCAGCATCGTCGTCCTCGCGGTGAATCTTGCGCTCTACGGAGCGATGTGGGTTGGTAAGTTCTTTTTTCTGAACAATTTGTTGTTCCGAAACGCCCAGCCGGTCGAATCCCGTTGATGCGTCGAGCGCTCCAAGCGCTCGTGGCCCTTCGGTAGGGTCTGAGGTATGGGTTTGGCTGATGACTTTCGAGCGCTCTCTAGCGACGACCTCGCCAAACTGCTGACCGCGCGGCCTGAGTTGGCCGAGCCGCCGCCTGCGACGATGACCGATCTGGCCAACCGGGCAAGTGCTCCGTACAGCGTGGCGCGATGTGTCAACGCCCTGAATCGATTCTCGATGCAGGTGCTTCACGGAGTGTTGCTGCTCGAAGGACATGCGTCCGCCCAGCGACTTATCGAGCTCAGCCAAGAATCGATCGACGACAAACCAATTCTCGACGAGTTGTATCGATTGCGAACGCTCGGGCTGGTCACGGTTCATCACGATCTCTGGCGACTGCCGGCCGGTGTCAATCGAATGTTGGGACGCCCGTTCGGCTTAGGGGAAACGCTGGAACACAGCTTCGACCGACATGGTCCGGCTGACTTGCGAGTGATCGCTGAGAACCTCGGGTTGGAACCCGTCGTCGGCAAAGTTGGCCTGATCCGAATGATTGCGTCGCATCTTCGCGATCCGTTGGCCGTCAACAAACTCTTTGAGCGGCTACCTAAACAAACAGTCGAGTTGTTGTCAGCCGCTGTGAACAACGGCAGCTCGGTGTTAAGCGTGCCCGGCCTCATGCAACGAATGCGCGTCCCGCTCGAAGCAGCGCAGTTGCTCAGTCATGGGCTGATCGTCCCGCTTGATTGGGACCAAGCGGAGATTCCGCGCGAGATTTCGTTGCAGTTGTTGAATGGCAAACCGATCGCGCGCTTCTACGCGTCGCCAAGCCCAGTACTCGGAGGCGGCCAGCGACATTACGACGAGCGGGTGAGTCCGGCAAATCTGGTGGATCATGTTTCTCGTTTGTTGTATCGGTTTCTTGAGCAGCCGGCAGCGTTGCTCAAATCGGGCGGAATTGGCGTGACTGTCATGAAGTTGTTGGCCAAAGAACTTGGCCTCGATGTTCGCCTCGCCACCCGAGTGGTGTGCCTGGCTGGAATGGCGAAGCTGGTGGCGGTCGACCTCGCTCAATCAGAAGCGACGTTGACACCGAAAGCACACGACTGGCTGACGCTCGATGGGCCGTCGCAATGGATAGCGCTGATCGAAGGTTGGCGGACAGCAACGTTCGAGTTGGGCCCATACTTGACCGAGGAAAATGCTGTTGCTCCGCTGCGTGTCGATGGCATGCACCACGACGCTCCGTGGAGACGGGCTCGACTGCTTTCGGCGCTAGACCGTGCCGAATACGAAGGACCGGTCCACCTGCAATCGCTCGTGGATCACATGTTGTGGGAGGGTGAAGCACGGTGGGTCGGAATCGACAGCGAACCAAGTACAACCGTCTCCAATCTTCTCGGCGACATTCACGTGCTTGGTTTGATGAAGGACGAACAGCTCACTCCTGCATGTCGCGCTGTGTTAGCTGGCGACGCGATTCGAGTTCGGCAGCTAGTAGCGCCAGAGTTTCCCAGTGCAACCGACCGCTTCACGGTGCAGGGCGACCTCACGGCGATTGCCCCCGGCGAGTTGCGCGCCGATGTTGCATCAGAACTCGGAGTGCTGGCAGATGTCGAATCACGTGGTGGTGCCACCATGCTGCGGTTCTCGGATTCCTCGCTGCAACGCGCGATGGACCGCGGTCGAAGCCCCGAAGCAATTCTTGATTTTCTCGAGCGCCACGCCTCACCATCAGTTCCACCAACACTTAAAGTCTTGATCAGCGATGTGGGACGTCGTCACGGGCGGCTCCGCACCGGTAAAGCAGTTAGTTATCTGCGTGCAGACGATCCTGCGGTGTTGGCAGGTGCGGTGTCGAGTCGAAAGTTGGCAAAGGCACGACTACGGCTGCTGGCCCCAACTGTTGCCGTCAGTGATCTCGAGCCAGCAAAGTTGCTCAAGGCGCTCCGAGACGCAGGGTTTGCCCCCATGCCTGAAGACGGCGGCGGTAATGTGATCGCCTCCGTCGCAGATCCGGCGACCCGTCGCGTCTTCGCCCGCGAGACGGCAGATCGATTCGTGTTTGAAGCTGAGCGTGCGTGGTCCACAGGGCTGGCTGGTGCCGACATTGCTTCGTTGCAGCCATCGACCCCGGTACGCAAGCTTGCGGATCGATTGCGCGCTGGGCGAGCATGACCGTTGCCGACCAGTTGTTGGCGGCACTTCGTCAACGCAGCGATGCACCAGTTGACGTGGCCGGTTTCTTGCACTGGTGTGCAGAGCCAGAATCAACAGCGATTGCCACATCCATTCCTGGTGTGTCTCGGTTTCTCGTTGCCCTCTGGAAAGCGCGGCCAGACCTGCAACACAATTTTCCTGGCTTCTATCTCGATCCAGAGGCGCGACAGCGCTTTGTGTTGTGGGCGCATCATTTTGCTGCGCAAGAAACCGGCGCGCCACCAGAGCTCATTCCTGCTGCACCAGCGGGCGTGACGTCGCTCGAGCCGCCAACACTGGTTGATCTCCCTGGGCGGCAACACGGTGTAGGGGTGATCGGTTACCTCCGGGCGGTGTTAGGCCTGGGTGAAGCTGCGCGGCGAGTGGTCGATCTACTGAAACTGACCTCAGAACCCATTCGTACCTACGCTTATGATCACACGCTTGCTTCGTTGACGATTCCTTGGAACGAGCGCACGGAGGTTGACTTCCCGGATGTGTTGGTCTCCGTGTTCGCTTTAGCTCCCTACGAAGATGTCAGCGCCTTACTCGGCCAGCGGGCGACTGCCGGCGCGTACAGAATCGCTGTGGTGTTTTGGGAAACTGCGGATGTGCCCGAGAAGTTCTCCGGCAACTTTGGTGCAGTCGACGAAGTGTGGGTCACGAGTGAGTTCACGGCCAACGCGCTTCGAGCAGATGTGCAAGGTCGTCCGATCTTCGTCATCCCCCTCGGCGCCACCGTGACCATAATCGACTCGCCGCAACGAATCGCAGCGCGGTCCAGTTGGTCAGCACGCTTAGGGATTGCTGAGTCGACGGTGGTCGTTGGGCAAATGTTCGACTACACCAGTCGTATCGAGCGAAAGAACCCGGTCGGGCTCATCGAAGCCTGGAAAGCTGCGTTCCCCGATGAGCATCCTGGCGATCGGGTGTTGTTGCTGAAGAGCGTCAACGAAACCCCTGGTGACGACCAGTCACGGGCGATTGGCGAAGCCATCGGGACCCGATCCGATATCTTGACGTTTGACGCCGTGTTGAACGCTGACGAACAACGTGAACTGCTGTTGCGATTCGATGTACTTGCATCGTTGCACCGTGCCGAGGGATACGGCCTCTCGCTGCTCGAAGCGATG
>JANMEI010000686.1:0-4540 GCA_031376865.1 Acidimicrobiia bacterium
ATGACCATTTGCGCCACCAAGACTGCTGCAGCCGGCATCGAAGGTTGGGACAGACTGGGTGCCGGTGATAAACGTCAAGTTGGCTGGAAGCGTGTCAACGAACACCGCATCGTATGTGCGCAGACCAGCTGGAATGGTGGCGACGACCGTGTAGCTGGCTGGCTGCCCTGCCACGCGCACGGTCGGCGTTACCGACTTGTCGAGCGTCAGACCCTTCATCGTCACGTTGTCCGTGACGGTGGCCGAGGATGACACCTGTCCAACGGGCACTCCGGTCGGGGTGGTTGGAGTGCCAGGAAAATTGTCTCCCGTAATGGTGGCGGTGTTGGTAACGGTTGCTCCAACGCCAAGAGTGCCTGAGCTTCCGACCACCTTGACGTTGTACGTCAGCCCCAAGGTGGTGGCTGGGTTCATTGAGTACGACGCAGGCAGCGTCCAGGTGATCAACGTTCCACCGTTCGCACACGTTCCCGATGCACTGATGGCACCGACCACGGCCGGGGTTGGATTGGCACCCGTCGTTGTGGCTGAACCCACAACGGGTTCGAGCCCTGCCGGGACGCAATCAGTCACCGTGAGATCGTGAAGTGGTGACGTGCTGGCGCCGGTGTTGGTCGCAGCAACGTTGAACGTGATCACGTCTCCGCCGCTGAACGTTCCTGTCGGAGTGTGGGTTTTGGTGATGCTCGGATTTGGGGCGACAACGGTGGTCGATGCCGTCTGATCGAACGTCTGGATGTTTCCGGCAGTGTCTTTCCACGAGTAGGAAGCGGTGTTGGTGACGACGCTTGCTCGGGATCCCGATGCAAGACGAGTTCTGAAGGTGATGACAAACACGTCTTCGCCATTGCCCGGCTCGTTAAGGTTGATGTACTGCCCGGAGTTAGAAACCATGCTGATGGTGGTACCCGTTGCCAGCGTGAACCCAAGCGAGGGTGTTGTGAACGCACAGGCGTTGACGTTGACGCAACCGGCCACCGCAGTGGCCGCACCGTTTGTTCCGTACGCAACGTTGAGCGACCCCGGGATGTAAGTCAGGTTGGTGGGCAGAACATCGGTCAGTCGCATTGGACTGTTCAGGCTGACGCCTTCAGGAATGGTCCATCGGAGGGTGTAGTCGATGTCTTCACCGGGTGTGGCTTGAGCAGGCGCATCGTTCCCCGTTTCAGTCAGCGAGGTGCTGGCACTCTTTGACGTGCTTGGACCGTCTACACGCACACGTGATTGATCGCTCGCTTTGGGCGCGTTGCTGCCTCCAGGGGAAACCGGATCAACATTGCTTGCCGGGATGTACGTGATGAACGTTCCATCGTTTGAACGCGGACCTTGGTAGGTGGAGATGCCGGCGGTGTTGTCCAGGACGTCACCGGCCACGGGAGCCGTTGGAGCAGTTGTCACGGTGACGGTGTAGTTCAACTCGGTACTGAAGCCCGCTGGAACCCCGGCGAGTCTCCATCGGATCACCGACGCAAGCCCTGGACGATCGGTACAACTTGCTGCGGTTAACTGGGCTGCCGGAGCGGTTGCCCGGGCCGGCGATTGCGCAGCGAATGGGTCGCCGGTGTTTGCTGCGTAAGTAAGCGTACGTGGGATCGTGCCCAGGCTCACCGAGGAACAGAGGAACTGTGTGGGCAACAGGTCGACCACATTGACTGTCGTCGCATCTCCTTGCGTTCCTGCATCAGTGGGAGCAATGTTTGCAACATCGACCCGATACGTGATGACATCCTCGGCTCGAATCACTTTGTCGTCATGACGACCCGATGGACTTCCTGCGCCGTTGTCGGGCGTAGTCGCCGGGGTTGTTCCGTTGATGGACTTCACGCCTTTCGTCAAACGAAGATCGGGTTCGATTCTGGCGACGTCGGCCTGGGCGCGAAGGGAAACGGCGCCTCCGGGGGTGTCGACGCTGGTTGCTTTGAAGAGGTTCGCCGAAATGTCGACGTTGGTTTCAGTTTCAGATGGAACATCGTTCATCGTGCTGGCAATGAACATGTCAAAGTCAGTGTTGCGCTCGGTGTACCGATCACCGTTGATCAGCTCACCCACTCGCCATGCAGCGGTTCCACCTAGACCGGTAACGACCGTCGGGGGCCCAGCAAGGGTAACGGTGTTGAGCGGTCCAGCGGCAGACGACACATACGTTGCGTTGGGTGGTAGGAAGTCGGTCAGCAGCGAGTTGCGAAGTCGGGTTTCGTTGGGGAACGTCACACCTAACCGGTAACAGACGATGTCACCGGGAACAAACTTGGGAAGCCATCCTGGATCGGCTTGCAACGCGATGTTGGCTGGGGTGTCGCAATTGAGCGAACCAGGGGCGCCGGTGGCTGGCCACACGACGCGTTTCGTGATGGTTGACCACCCCGACTTTTGTCCTGCAGACGAGACGTCCTGTACGTTTTGCGTGGCCGTGTCAACGGTGTTGACGGCGGTGATTGGGGTCGTGACGCCGAGCATCGAGATGTTGTTGGTCAGCACATCGAATGAAGCAATTGGCTTCGCAGTGGCCCGATAGTCAGGCAAAGTCACGGTGTCGAACGTGATGTCGTAGACAGCGTTGGCAACCATATCGCCGCCGACCGCAGCGGGTGCGGTGGCGAAATCCCAGACCAGCTTCTGCGTGCCATCACCGGGGAAGCTGGTGACGGGTGCGAAAGGTGCGGGTCCTGCCGGTGATGGGCTGACTCGACGAATCTGAGCGGTGCCAGCCGTGTAGAGGTATCCGTCCGGCAAGGTGTCGGTGACGACGATCTGGCTGGCCGAACGGTATTCCGAAGCCTCCATGACCAGCCCCCATGTGACTGTTGCGCCGTTCACGATTTCGGTTCCACCGGAACGAATGCTTTTTTGAACTGCGAGGTCTTCACTTGTTCGCGTGATTTGTGTCTTTACTGTTGTTGGCCCGCCACCACCGACGCCGGTGTAGTTGCCGGTTGCTGCTGCGAAGTTGGTCAGATTCTGTTCGCTTGTTTCGGTGGTCAGCGGCCCGGTGTTGTTTGCCAGGTTCGCACCCTGCACCAAGGAAGCCGGCGTGGGCGTTGATGCAGTGAACAAGGCATTTGATCGAAGGGGAATACCGGCTGCGTAGTTGATCGTGCTGACAGCGTTAGCGGCCAGCGCGCCAATGCTCCAGCGAACGTGTGTGTACGTACCAGCTGGATATCCAGTTGGATTGACTACCGTTTCGACCAGTGTTGGTGTCGGGCAATTCGCCACCGTCGGAGTAGCGGTGAGGAGAGCGGCGCCTGCGTACTCGGGGCGAGCCGAGCCGGCCGGTGTGTTGTCAACTCCACCGCACTGGAGGAACTCCAACTGTGCAGGTAAGTAGTCGTCGACCACAACGCTGTTGGTAGTAGCAACCTTGTTGTTGGTAACAGTAAGCGTATATATTGTCGAATGATCGTGAACGCCTCGTAGTAGTTCTGCTTCCGGGCTTGGTTCAGACTTTCGAATCTCTAAGGGAACAATGGCGGTTGTGGCCGAAGCAGTGGACGTCGCGTCGAACGAAGTGGCTCCGGTGATGACTTGACCGGTTGGAGAAAACTTGGGAACGTTACGGGCGTTGGTGTTGCCATATACCTGAGCATTGTTGGTGAACGTGTTGCCAACGTGTAGCGGGTTGGCTGGTGCGTCGGTTCCGTCGGTGTGTTTGACCGTGTAGCTGACCGATGCGGTCGACCCGGGCTGAGCGTCGTTCACGTTTACCCAGATCACCGTGGTCTGCCCGGTGGCAGGTTGATTTGGAATCACCTGCGTCGGCGCAGGCGAAGCGGTGGCGATGCTCGCGCCGGCGGGTAACACGTCGCGAAACGAGATGTTGTAAGCCGGATCGCTTCCCGAGTTGAGCACCGAGAGGGTTGTCGGCGAGGTGACGCCGTAGAGAACGGTTGCCGGTGCCGTCTTCGTCAGCGTGAGTGCTGCGGCTGCTGAGGCTGAGGGTGCCAGGCCAATTACCGCTGAGGGAATGATCAACCCGAGCGTTGCTGCGAAAGCGGCAAAACGACGGAGGGTGTGGGGGGCCGGTACTCGAAGCAGGGAGCGCATGAGCTCCCCGTCGACACAACTGAGTTCCCACTTAAATTGATGAAACACAATTCTTGATTAGCTAAGGAATATCCCTAGCGAAGTGCGGATCCTCATTGTTTTGGCGATGATCAATTTCGGCGTTGCCACTCCAGCAGATCTGCTGGCGTATCAATATCGAGCGCAAGAGCATCATGGTGAACAACGGTGACTCGAAGCCCCCGTTGGCTTGCTTCAACGCAGTGTTTGGTGAAGGACCCTGAACCGTAGCGAAACGGAATCGGGTCCTGAGCGTTGACGACGAGGACATTGGTACCGTCGTGATGTCGATCAGGAACCATAATCACGTCGCGGTGGCCCAGGCTATGGAGAGGAAGATGATCGGCGATGGACACGGCGAGCGGTAAGTCGCCGTGCATCACTGCAACATGGGTGAACCCATGACTGGCCAAAATCTCAACACCGCTTGTGAACGCAGCGTTGAGTCCGGCTCCGTGATCGCGAAGGAAGAGGGCTT
>JANMEI010000692.1:0-3914 GCA_031376865.1 Acidimicrobiia bacterium
GACGAGCCGGACTACGACAAGCTGATGCACTACCGCCTCGAGCTCATGGCGAAGCACGGTCTCACGATGTCGGCTATTTCGGAGGTGATCGCTGGCTTGGAACCGCTTCCCGGTGCTGCAGAGTTTGTACGCGCGCTGAGGAAACAAACACAGCTGATCATTTTGTCCGACACGTTCGAACAGTTTGCGGCTCCGCTTATGGCACAACTCGAGTATCCAGCGATCATGTGTCATCGACTGATCGTCGCCGATGATCGAATCACGGGATACACCCTTCGGCAACCAGACCAGAAGCGCTGCGCAGTTGAAGCATTTCATTCGTTGAACTACCGAGTGATTGCTGCGGGCGATTCGTACAACGACACCGCAATGCTCGGCGCCGCCGATGCCGGGTTCTTGTTTCACGCACCGGTAAACGTCATTGCCGAGTTCCCGCAGTTTCCTGCCCTGGACGACTACGACACGTTGCTGACACACATCGTCAAACACCTGACCTAGGGCTATTGGAACAACTGATCAGCCCGTGATGAACATCGGGAAACCTCCCCGTTGGGCGAGGCCGAATATCTCTCCGAACGCCAACCCAGGAGCGGTGTAGAACACAACTCGGCCCTCTCGCGTGACGACCATCGATGCAAACAGCGGTTCACCGCTCATCGGGTCCGACTCGTTGTTTTTTCCTTGCTCAGCCATTTTGGCGGCTGATTCATCGGTGTACATAGCCACGATGATTACTCCGGCGGGTGCCGCAGGTACGAAAGCGACTGCGAGTGGCTTTGGCTTCACGCTAACGGATGATGCAAGTTCAGCGAAGGACTCGTCTGATGAGAGAAGGTTCAACGAATTGGTGACATACCGATCCACCGTCGAGATGATCGTCGACCCATCGGTCAGGACCAGCAGCTGCCGGTCGGCAATCAGTCCAGCAAGTTGTTGGGTGTCCGTGTTGGTGGCAAACCCGGGAGCACCATCATTTGAGACAGCCTGAGTCAGCGAGTAGATGTCGTTCGAGCAGTCAAGCACCATGGGTTTTGGTTGGCCCCGTTCTAGCCCTGCGCGTGTTTCGACGTCCAATCCATCGAGCAACTCGTCAGTTTCTGACTGTTCTCTTTTCGGGTCATCGCCGCGGTCGCACTCGAGTTGTCGAAATCCAATCTTCACTCGACCAATTGCTCCTGCACCCGTCGTGTCAGCGAGAAACTGGACTTCGCTGTTGCTGGTACGCCACGCCGTGGGAACAAGTAGAGGTTCGCCCAATGGCAGTTCCGCCGAGACATTCACACGAAATGATGTTGCCAATTGTCCAAGAGATGCGTCAGTTGGACTTGCACTTGCCACCAACCAGTCTTGTTGGCGCAGAGGGGTTTGCAACAACCTCATGACGAGAGCTTGGGTGGGGCCGTTCCTGGCGGCTGCGGTGCTTGGATTTGAGCCAGCGCATGAAGTCGCAATGGCAGCACACAACATAAGCGCTCCAGGTGTTATTCGACTCATGACTAGCTATCGGCGCCGTCTGAAATGATCTTGATGAAATCTGAGCTGATCTTGATGAAGCTGTACCCGGAACCAATCGTTACTCGTCCGTCGTCTGAGAACTATGCGAACTCGAGCTGCCGTCCTTGTCGGATTGATTGTTGTCACTAGCTCTGTCGTTGGGCGCGTCATACCCGCCAGCGCCCTGAGCACGGAGTTCGCATGTAACGCTCGAGGAGTATCGCTCGACCAGGACCCGAATGGTTTGGTCGTGCGTGAAAAGCCAAGCGCCAAAGCAAAAGTGGTGGGAAAGATCTACTCGGCCCCAAATGGCGAAGCTGGCGAAACGAAGTTGTACGGCCCCGAGCTCGGCGTCCACGGTTATCAAGATGGGTGGCTGCTGGTGAGCACCAACTCCCGAGTCACTCCCAGCTCCGATCCGACATTCAACAAACTCAACTATTTCGGCGCTGGGTGGGTCGCCGCCACGAAAGTTCGAGGTTTGCTCTACCTGACAAACACCGACTCTCCGCACTCCAAGGCGTATGCCGACTCTCGTTTCGAAGCGGCTGTCGTCGACCTCGACGGCAACATCAACGTCGTCACACAACAATTAGAGGGGACCTCAGAGCCGATAGTGGTGGGATGTGACCGCAATTGGCTACAGCTGACCTACCGGCAAAGTGGATATTTCAACAGCAGCAAGAAATGGGTGCGGTTCTCACCGACTGAAGCAGCGAAGCGCAAACCAGTTACCGGTTGGCTCACGAGCAAAGAGGGATAGATACCGGAACGAGGCAACGCCGCTCCCGAGTGACTGCTGCGACTGAGTCACTGCTACGACCGAGTCACTGCTACGACCGAGTCACTGCCATTCGTGACGCCACCATCTTGAGCGTCGCATTGGGTGCGGACCCGTCGGTGGTCAAGGCAGTGAGCACCAAACCAAGTAGTTCCGCGGCGATGCTTGGGCTGAGACGTTTGATGGCCGAGCGATCGTGCCCAAATGATTCAAGCGCTCCGGTGATGAGGTTCATCCAGACCGCGTTGAGTGCCTGCGCAGTCTCGGCATATGGCGAGCCATGACGGATGGCGAGGGCGTCGATTTCGAACAGCAGGGAAATCGCCTGTCGTTGTTCTTGGCCGGCAAACACCCTCCAGATCGCCTTGACGAATTTCTCCGGCGACACGGCCGCTTCTGCGCCGAGCGCGGTGCCGAGATCACTAGTCAGCCGATCAACGATCGCAGCAACTGCCTCGTTGACCAAGTGATCTTTCGATCCGAAATGGTAGAGGACCATGCGGTCGCTGGTGCCGAGTGCCTTCGCTAGAGGTCGCAGTGATAACCCGGAAATCCCATGTTGAAGCAAATAGTCCACGGTTCCGGCCAACAGCGTTTCCTTCATGAAGTTCTTATCATACTGACGTAGCGATCGCTACGAATGTCATGTAGCATGTGCTACATGACATCGCTTACTACTCGACTTGGACCCATCGACTTCCGCGAAGCTGGACAGGGCGAACCACTTCTGTTTGTTCACGGCGTGCTCGTCACTTCTCGGTTGTGGGACACCGTCGCGGCTGATCTCGCCGTTGAGTATCGTTGCCTACAGCCAACCCTCCCGCTTGGTGGACACCAAGTTGGTGCGACCGCGACAGTCACCGTAGACGCAATTGTAGGTGCGCTTATTGACATGCTCGATCTGCTGGGTATTGAACAGGTGACCTTGGTGGGAAACGATACCGGTGGTGCCTTGTGTCAGGTGTTGGCGTCACGCCACCAAGACCGAGTGAAACGGCTTGTGTTGACCTCGTGCGACGCATACAACCACTTCCTTCCGACCGCCCTCAAGCCTGTGCAGATGGTGTTAAAGATTCCCGGCGCCGTCCATGCGGCTGGGTTTGCTTATCGATCTCACCGAATCAGGCGATCACTCCTTGGGGCGGGCCTAGCAACAAAATATGCGCGTCGATCCGACATCATCAACGAGGGTTTCGATCGGTTCTCGCGTCTACCCGCCGTTCGTCGTGACTTTGCCACTTTCATCGACGGCTGTCGGCCGTCGGTAACAAACGAGGCGGTCAGCTTGATCAAGAATTGGGCAACTCCCACATTGTTGGCTTGGTCGCAGAAGGATCCGTTGTTTCCCGAGTCAGATGCTCGTCGTTTGGCGGCCGACCTCAACGGGAAACTCGTGTGGATCACTGACAGCTACGCGTTCTCACCGCTCGATCAGCCTCAACAAGTCATTGCGGTAATGAGATCATTCCTAAGAATGAACAACTAGTTCGTTTCGCTGAAGAACGAGTGCACGCGAGCGAAGAACTCTTCGCCACGTTCCCAATGCACCGAGTGTCCCGCACCCTCCGCAATCCAGGATTGTCCACGTGGGAACCACTCCCCAATCACCTGAGCATGGCGTCCTGGCGTGTTGACGCTA
>JANMEI010000738.1:0-2777 GCA_031376865.1 Acidimicrobiia bacterium
CAACGATGGCTGGACCGATCTGTTTCGCGCTATCTCGTCGCCAAAGGGAGCTGACCGCCCGGCGACGAAGGAAGCACGCGATCGCGCTGTTGAACTGCAGGATTTCGTCAAGATGGAACAACTACGTGCACGGGTCGCCGAGACGGTGACCGATGCCGACACCGCCGAATCACTGAAACCGTATTACCGCATCATGTGTAAACGACCGACGTTCAACGACGAGTACCTTCCCGCATTCAACCGCGACAACGTCACGTTGGTGGACGTCGCCGACAGTAAAGGCGTCGAGCGAATCAGTAAGGGTGGTGTGGTGGCGAACGGAACCGAATACGAAGTCGATTGCATCATCTACGCATCAGGATTTTCCACCTTTACCGAGTTCCGTCGACGGCTGGGGATGGAAATCAATGGCCGCAATGGTCTGTCGATCTACAATCATTGGCCTGAAGGTCAAAAGACCCTGCATGGCTTCACCACCCGAGGTTTTCCGAACTGGTTCTACATCGGCGTGTCGCAGAACGCTTTCAGCGTCAACATGACTTCGATGTTTGATGAACAAGCGCGCCACATCGCCTACATCGTTGCGGAAACGACGAAGCGAGCCGCCACCACGGTTGAACCATCCGAGCAGGGCGAGGCCGATTGGGTGGCACTCATCGGAAACTTCACAGCCGGCGGCGTCGAGTTCTTGCGGTCCTGCACGCCCGGCTACTACAACAACGAAGGTCATCCGACGACTGGTAACGCGTTCCTTGGTGCATTTGCGCCAGGGATCAACGCGTTCAACCAGCTACTTGATGATTGGCGAGCGGCCGGTGATCTTGCCGGATTAGAACTTCGCTGACAACTTCGCTGACAACTCAGCTGGCGTTCACCTTCGGCATGATTTCTTCCTGCAGACGCTTCAAATCATCGAGGGTTTTTGAAACGGGTACGTCAGCAAACGGGGGCCAGATGAGCGGCATCGTCAAGCCGGCTTCCTTGTATGCCTTCAAACGATCAGTGATCTGGCTTGCGGTTCCGACCAACAGGTTGGTGAGCTTATTGTTCGCTGTTTGGTCGGTTTCGGTGTCGGTAATGACGAACCAGATCATGCTGCACATATCGAAGTTGTCGGGCAATTTGCTGCCGTCAAGATCACTCAGTTCTTGCTCAATCTCGTTGCGCCAACGTTTGATCTCGTCGGGTGTGTCTTGGATGCCGATCCACCCTGACAGGCCATACTTCGCAATTCGGCTGGCCGAGCGCTTTGGGTCTTTCAGACCGCTGAAGTAGATCGGTGGGTGGGGGTTCTGTACCGGCTTCGCGCCGAACCCGCATCGATCGAAGTCAGCAAACTCACCGTGGTACTCGAAGAGGTCGTTCGTCCAAATGCCCTGCATGATCTCGATCGTCTCGCGCACATGCTTGTGGCGCTTTGGAAAGATATGTGACACGCTCGCCGCCGCGAACTCTTCGGGCATCCAACCAGAGCCAACACCAACATTCACCCGACCACCCGACAAGTGATCAATGGTTGCGATTTCACCGGCGAGTACACCGGGCGAGCGATATAGCGTGTCGATGATGCTCATGCCGATGCGCACTTTCTTTGTCTTCGCCGCCAGCCACGGAATCAATGGCATCCCGTGCAGCCACTGACCACGGGCCGACACCGGCATTTGCAGCGGGAACTGTTCCATCATGCCGAACGGAAACTTCATTTCGCCTCGGTCAGATGCTTCCGGAACAACGATCCGGTCAAGGGTCCAGACCGAGTCGAAGTCGAGGTCTTCGGCGAGGGCGGTCAGATCTTCAAGTTCCTTGACCGTTACTTTGTCACGGAAGTTTGGAAGATACAGAGCGAGCTTCATGGAGGTGTCCCTTCTCAGTTGGTGACGCAGCCCGGGCACATTGGTCGCGCTGGCAGCAGGACTGATCGTAAGAATGTGTTTATCGGAGGACGATCAACCCCGTCTCAACTTTTCAACAACGGCTAACTTGTCGGGGTGGGATCCGAGCGCCGAGTACTGGTAGTTGACGACGACGATGGCGTCCGAACGGCCGTTACCTGGGCGCTTGAAGCAGACGGATTTACGGTGGTTGCCGTTGAAGACGGGCTGGCGGCAGCCGAAGCAATCGAAAACTCGCAACTGTCGTTAGTCGTGCTCGACTTGTCACTGCCCGGCCTTGGTGGGCTCGATATCTTGCACCGGCGCCGAACTGATGAAGCTCGTGAACAGCAGCCGTATCTTCCGATCATCGTGTTGTCGGGGCGCGACAGCGAGATGGACCGCATCGTGGGTCTTGACCTGGGTGCCGATGACTATCTGGTGAAGCCGTTCTCCCCTGGCGAACTCGCCGCGCGCGTTCGATCGGTGCTCCGACGCATTCCTACTTCTGCAACGAGCAGCAAAGGGCCATACAAACCCACTGGCACCGGAGTCGAGATCGATCGCGACGCTCGTAATGTGTGGGTCGATGGCATGCCCATTGAATTGGCGGCAAAAGAATTTGATCTGCTTGCTTATCTTGTAGATCATCCTGGACGCGCCTGCCGTCGGGCCGAGCTACTTGCAGCGGTCTGGTCTAGCGAGTCGGCGTGGCAGACCGAAGCGACCGTCACGGAACATGTGTACCGTCTACGGGCAAAGATCGAGGCCGATCCACAACACCCCCAACGGCTTCGCACGGTGCGCGCTGTCGGCTACCGATGGGAGCCGTGACGTGCTGACGGAACGCAACGTAACCGCCATCCTTGATCGCCAAACCGCGGTGATGGAAGAGATCGCATCGGG
>JANMEI010000739.1:0-1751 GCA_031376865.1 Acidimicrobiia bacterium
CTATTTCTCGATCAGCCGGCGAAACAATTTGTGCACCATCTCCTAAGTACACTTTGTACCCGTTGTCGGCCGGCGGATTGTGACTCGCCGTAACTTGGATGCCTCCAACAGCGCCGAGATGCAACGTGGCAAACGCCACTAATGGTGTGGGCACATACGATGCCGATAACGCAACCGTAAACCCAGCCGCCACCAGCGTTGCAGCAGTGTCTTCAGCAAACGCACGGCTTCCATGGCGAGCATCGTGGCCCACTACTACCAACCCGCCCCCCTGACCCTGCTCGTTGAGCCACGCTGCAAAGCCTGCGGTTGCCTGCCGGACTACGAGCCGATTCATACGCGCCGGACCAGGCCCAATCGGGGCGCGCAGGCCAGCTGTTCCAAAGGCAAGTGGTGCACTGAACAGCTCGCTCAACGTGGTGTAGTCGGACGACTCAACCAACTCTTCGAGTTGCGACCGGGTGTCGGGATCGGGATCCTCGGCGAGCCAGGCATGAACCTGGGCTAGGAGGTCCGCATCGCCAGCTTCGGTTGGGTCACTTGAAAGCGTCACGCTGGTCAGTCTGTCAAACCGTCAGACCCGACGAGACAACGAATGCGAACTTTGCTAGTTGATCGCTTCGAGAATCGCAATTGTGGCAGAGGTGCCAATTCGAGTCGCGCCCGCGTCGATCATCGACTGAGCGGTCGCCAAGTCTTTAATGCCGCCACTTGCCTTGATTCCCAACCGGCCGCCAACACATGCCGCCATTCGCCGAACTGCATCCAGGGTTGCCCCACCCGTCGGATGAAACCCGGTCGACGTTTTTACGTAATCTGCGCCGGCCATCTCGGCAGCTTCGCAGCACGAATCGATTTCGTCGCCCGTAAGGACACCGGTTTCCAAAATGACTTTAAGCGTTGCCTTTGGGACAGCCAGCCGAACCTGAGCGATGTCGTCTTCAACCAATTCCCACTCGGCGGCCTTCACCATCCCCAGGTTGATGACCATGTCGACTTCGGTGGCGCCAGCTGCGTACGACAGGGCCGCTTCAAACGCCTTCACCTGGGTAAACACGGCGCCGCTCGGAAACCCGATCGTGGTGCAAATAGCGGTGTTATCGCCGAGAAATCCGTCGGGAATCGGCAATTGCCATGGCATGACGCAAATCGCCGCAACGTTGTACAGGCTGGCTTCACGACACAGGTTGGCTACCTGTTCGGGGGTTGCCTCGGGCTTCAGCAGCGTGTGGTCGAGGTAGCGGGCCATTTCGTCACGGGTCACGGTCCCCATCGTGGCACGGGAGCGGCCGAGTGGCGAACGCAGCGAGTCCAAGTGAGTCCAAGTGGAGCAACCCCTCGAGCGGGCTACCCCTCACCACCCGCGCGTGAAACATAGATTTTCCGAGCGTGAAACATCTGAACTGCCAACTTGACCACCATTCAAATGTTTCACGCGCGCGCCGGGGATGTGGAGTGAAACGCCGGAAACGGAGAAGGCCTTCCCGCTCTGAGAGTGGAAAGGCCTTCTGAACTGCAGTGTTCTGTTGTGGAGATGAACGGAATCGAACCGTCAACCCCCTGCTTGCAAAGCAGGTGCTCTGCCAATTGAGCTACATCCCCGAAAGGAACTTCAAGCGTATCAGACTCCGATTGACCTGGCGCAGAACTCCTGAAACGGCACAGAGTCTGTGCTGGTTGCGGAGTTATGTGCCAACTCGAGGAATCGGGAGCGGAGTGCGACATCAGACTTAAGTCGTATCGACGTGCCG
>JANMEI010000746.1:0-6842 GCA_031376865.1 Acidimicrobiia bacterium
GAACTGAATTGTCGATGGCGGCGGTCCAAGCGGCATGCGGCGAACTGGCATGCAGATGAAGACACGAGCGTTGGCGAGCAGATTCCTGGCTTTGCGGCTGGCCAGCGTGGTGCTGATGTAGAACGATCCGTTGACAACGGCGTACATCACCCCGACAACGTGTGGTTGGCCACTGGCAGAAGTAGTGGCCAACGTGCAAAAGGAACGCTTTGCCAGAGTGGTACGAATCAATTCATGGGTCAGGCGTGGAGTCGTGGTTGGAGTCCTGGTTGGAGTCCTGGTTGGAATCGTGGAAGGCGTTGTGGAACTTTTCATATGTCTAGTGAACAAGTTCGCGAACGAGAAGGACATAGGTGAGCGGATCAACTGCATACGCAATCGTCTACGTTTACAGACATGGACGTATTGTCGGCGTTGCTCGATGGCCCTCGGGCGCACGGCGCGTTTCTGCTTCGTTCTGTACTCAAGCCGCCCTGGTCGCTTCGGATCCAGGACGAGGCACCCCTCACACTGGTCGCAATGTTGCGTGGCGACGCATGGATGACACCGGATGGCGGCCAGCCAGGACAGCTCACCGAAGGCGACATTGCAATAGTGCGCGGGGTTCGTGCATACATCGTTGCTGATCAACCACACACCGAGCCCCAGATCATCATTCATCCCGGTCAACGTTGCACCACACCTGATGGTTTCGAACTGCACGATGCGATGAGCCTCGGAGTACGGAGTTGGGGCAACGATGTCACGGCATCATCTACCGCATCGGTCATGTTGACGGGAACGTACCAACTTGATGGTGAGATCTCACAGCGCTTACTTGCATCACTTCCAGATTCGTTCGTGATTGCTGCGGCCGAAGCAGACCAACGATTGGTTTCACTACTCGCCGACGAAATGTCCAAAGACCAACCGGGCCAACAAGCAGTGCTCGATCGATTACTCGACCTGCTTCTGATTTCGTCGCTGCGCGTTGGACTGGATCGGCCTGATGGGCCAGCGCCATCGTGGTACCGGGCATACGGTGATCCGGTGGTCGGCGCGGCGCTGCGACTCATCGAACAACATCCGGACTATTCGTGGACGGTCGCATCGTTGGCCGAAAAGTGCAACTGTTCACGAGCGTTGCTCAGTCGCCAGTTCACCAACCTGGTCGGCCAACCACCGAAGGGGTACCTCACCGAGTGGCGACTGTCGCTTGCTGCTGACTTGCTCCGTGACCCTGCGATGACGTTGGCTGCAATCGCGCAACAGGTCGGCTACTCCAGCCCGTTTGCGTTGAGCGCCGCATTCAAACGATCACGCGGTTTTAGTCCCCAGCACTTAAGAGCGAGCTAGAGCGGTTCACCACGCAGCAGTCGACGAGTGGATAGGGTGGTGGTTTCCCTCGTGTGACAACTGTCGCATCCCCCTGGAGGTACATCAATGAGTAACCCACGCATTGTCGACCGAAACCCACAATTAGCCGCAGAACAACCGGCCGTGGAAAACCCAAGTGTGACCATCGATCTGACCACTTCGCACAGTATCGACATCTCGCAACGTGACGATGTCCATCAATTGAAGTCAAATGCCGTGGGTCTCGGCGGCGTGTTGTTTGCCGCTCTTGCTGGCGCTGCTCCAATCACTGCGATGTTGGGGAACGTGCCTTTTGGCGTTGGTTCCGGTAACGGCAAGGGCATTCCTGGGGCCTTTATGTTTGCCACCGTGGTGCTGACCATATTCTCGGTCGGCTACGTAGCGATGGCACGCAAGGTGACCGCCGTTGGTGGCTTCTATTCGTTCATTAGTCATGGGCTCGGTCGTGTGATGGGGCTTGGAGCTGGTCTTGTTGGAGCACTCGCATATGGGACCATCGTTGCGTCGCTACTTGGCGGCATGGCATATTTTGCGCAATCGACAGTCAACGAGAAACTTGGCGTGCTGCTTCCTTGGCCTGTCTTTGCACTGATCGGCCTTGCCCTTGTTCTGGTGCTCAGTTACCTCGATGTTGACCTTTCACTCAAGGTATTAGGTGCAGCCATGGCTGCCGAAGTGCTCATCCTCCTCATAATGGACCTTGCTATTTTGTTCAAAGGAGGACACCCGCAAACCGGGCTAAACACAGAATCAATCAACGTCGTCTCAGCATTTCGATCCAACGGCGGTGGAGCCGCAGCGCTCGGAATATTCATGGCGTTTTGGTCGTGGGTAGGTTTTGAAGCCTGCCCCAACTACGCCGAAGAGTCTCGCGATCCGGTCAAAAATGTCCCCCGCGCGACCTACATCGCAGTGATTTCCCTCGGCATTTTCTACTCATTCACCGCTTGGATGGTTGTGTCAGCCTGGGGCAGCGATGCTGAGGTGGTTGCTGCTGGCAAGACGGGTTCCGCCATGTTCTACGGCGCTGCCACCCAGTTCGCTGGCAAGTTTGTGTCTGATGTCATGGGCTGGCTGGTGATCACAGGAAGCTTCGCTGGGGCAATGGCTTTTCATAACGCAGCGCAGCGCTATTGGTACTCAATGGGTCGTGAGGGGATTCTTCCGAAAGCTCTCGGTAAAACCCATCACGAACGCAAAACCCCCTACCTGGCGAGCATCTTCCAAACCGGGGTGTCGTTTGCTCTCATTGCCACATTTATGTTCTTTGGCCAGACTGCAGCGGATAGCAACGCCGACAAAGCACAGAACGGCCTGGATTACGGAAATCACGCGGCTTACCTTGGCTTGTATACCCAACTTGCGCTGCTTGCCACGTTTCTGATTCTCATTTTGCAAACGCTCGTATCGATCGCCATTCCGATCTATTTCTCGAAGCATCACCCAGCGGAGTTCCGCTCGAAAATCCTTCAGGTGCTGGTTTGCCCAATTATTGCGGCCATTGCCCAAGCTGGCGTTATCTACCTGTTGATTTCGAATCTGAAGGTGGCCGGTGGCACTACCGGACTCACCCCATTTGTACCGATCGTAGGCTTTGGCATCCTCTTCGTTGGTTTCGCAGGTGCACTTATCATCAGGGCCACGCGTCCGGGCGTGTACGCCAACGTGGGTCGATTCGTCCAAAGCGTCGGCGTAACGCCCTAGATTATCGTTTTCGGTAGCAACTCAAATCGCTCGACGTACCGTTCAAGCGAACCTGCTGTGTACAGATGCGCTGCCTCCTCGGACCAAAATCCACCTTCGATATGAACTCCAAGGCGCAGGAGGTATGACTCCCCGCAAGTCGCCGCAGTCCAGACACGTGAAGTCAGCGGCAGCGTCCGTTCTCGTTGGTTCGTGACTTGGGGCCAGGACGAGCTGACCTGGTGTCACAAACCCGCCGCCGGAAACGATTTACGAACGGAAGAACACCAGCTCTTGAGCGAGGCCATCTGGCACGGGGCGTGACGCACAGGTCGAGCGAGCATCGGCCAGTTTCAGTGCTTCTTTGAGATACCACTGATATGGCACCGGCTCACAACACTCGACAGGGGCCGGGCCGTTGAAATAATCAAACGCGTTGAATGTATCGATGTCTGCGGGATGACTCCACGCACCGGTTGACCAATCGAACTGGTACTCCGAGACAAACTTCTCGCCATGCTCTGCCAAGAACTCGATGGCCGACAGCAAAAACTCGTACTCGTCTTCGCAAATGAAGTAGTTCAGGTTGAGTCGAGTCCATCCCGGTTTCACACCAACAAACCCATGATCCATAGCGTCGCGATACCGCTCGGACATGTCGTCGGGAATATGCAGCAGTACGTGCCCATACGGTCCTGCGCACGCACAACCACCACGAGACTGGATACCAAACAGATCGTTCAACAGGCGAACGGCAAGGCGTGGATGCAGGTACGACCCATCGCTGGTGCGCACCAGGAAGGACAACACCGCAAGCCGGTCGGCATCTGGTGACCCGAGCAACTCGATGCGTTCGTTGTTGCGTAACCGAGTCAATGCACGAGAAATGTATGCATGCTCGTGTTCTCGAATCACATCGGCACCAACTGCGTCCTTGACTGCAAACGCCAATGCTGCGCGGACCTTGCCGATGATGGCAGGCGTACCGGCGTCTTCTCGCACTTCGATGTCGTCGAAGAATTGGTGCTCGCTCCGATTGACGTAGCTGACCGTGCCGCCGCCAGCCGTGGTCGGAGAACTCTGGTGATACAACGCTGGATCAAACACCAAGATGCCCGGCGTGCCAGGGCCGCCTAACAACTTGTGGGCCGAGATAAAGATGGCGTCGAAGCCGTCGGGCTCGCCGGGCTTCATATCAATCTGTACATAGGGTGCGCTGGCTGCGAAATCAAAGAAGGCCAACGCATCGTGCGAGTGAAGCAACGACGCAACGGCACGCGTGTTTGACAACACGCCTGTCACGTTGCTTGCCGCCGAGAACGAACCCATCTTGGGTCGGCCCACGAAACGAGGATCCATCAGTGCCGCTTCAAGCGCGCCAAGATCGATACCACCAGCAGACCCCAACGGAACCTCAACAACTTCGGCCAGGCTTTCCCGCCACGACACTTCATTGGAGTGATGCTCGTAGGGTCCCACGAACACCACCGGTCGTTCATGCGACGCAAACGTATCGAGCACTCGTTGCCGCAACGTGCTGGGCACGGTCATGCCAAGGATCTCTTGCATCCGCTTAATGGCAGCAGTGCAACCTGTGCCACAGAAGATGATCGAGAACTGCGAAGCACCCAATTGTTCTTTGATGTACTCCCCCGCCCAATGGGTCAACCGGGTGCTGTGTGCGCCGGTCGCCGAATCCTCAGTGTGGGTATTTGCGTAGAGCGGCAGCACATGAGTATTGATGCGATCCTCGATCCACCGCAACGATCGGCCCGACGCAATGTAATCAGCGTACGTAATTCGTCGTTCACCAAACGGGGTGTTGATGACACCGCCCTCAATCAATTGTTGACGGATGGTCTCTGGCGTAAAGGACTGCGCCAGCCTTTGCTTATCCGTCGGGGTTTCCGTCATACCGACAGGGTACCCGGATTGCCTCTCAACCTCAACGGTTAGATCGAGTTCAGGGCCTGATCCAGATCGGCCCAGAGATCGTCGACATGCTCGATGCCAACGGACAGCCGCAACAGGTTGGGCGGGGTCCCTACCTTTTGCTCCCCTACATACCGAGCGCGCCGCTCCATCAGCGTTTCGACGCCGCCCAGGCTGGTGGCACCGGTGATCAGCTCAACTGATGCACTCACCCGTTCCGCAGCAACATGATCGCCAACCACATCAAAGGCCAACATGGCGCCAAACCCACCGGTCATTTGCCGGGCCGCACGTGCATGACCGGGGTCGGTCACCAAACCTGGGTAACGCACTCGCTGCACGTTCCGATGAAGTGCCAGTCGTTCCGCCAACGCGCCGGCGCTCGCCTGCGCTCGTTCCATCCGCAAGTACAGGGTACGAAGCCCGCGCAGCGCCAAGAAGCTGGACATCGAACTTGGTAGCGGCCCATACAAACCGCGCCGGGCTGACAACTCTTCGAAGAGCTCGTCATTACGGGTAACCAGTGCGCCCATAAGCGTGTCGGAGTGCCCGGCGATGAACTTGGTGACGCTGTGCATCACGACATCGACGCCAAGGTTGAGTGGCTGCTGACATACAGACGTAGCAAACGTATTGTCACATACGACCTTCGCTCCGGCTCGATGCGCCGCAGCAGTCAACGCCTCAATGTCGCAGATGGCCATGGTTGGGTTGAGCGGGCTTTCCAACCACACAAGATCTGCACCAGAACTGGCCTCGACCGTTTCATCAGTGTCAGCGACGTCACAGAAGCGAACGGTTAATCGGCCAAGCGCTGCTTTCTGCCGCAACATTTCTGCCACACCGAAATAGGCATTCGAAGGGGCGACCACCACCGCTCCGTTCGGAAGCCCTTCCAAGATGGTTGCCACCACAGCCATACCTGACGAGAAGCCCAAGGCTTGTCCGCGCTCGACTGCGCCGAGCGCTTCCTCGAATGCGTGAATCGTATCGTCGCCGTCCCGAACGTAGGCCACGTCACCATCGTGACGAAACGTTGATGTCATCGAGATGGGAGTGTTGACCGGTTGACCCGGTTGATGGGGCGGTCGCCCTGCTGAAACAGCAAGGCTTTCAGGTCTCAGCATTCAACGACAGTACTTCTGTGAACGAACCAGGAGCGAAGTCTGTGGAGCAGGCAAACTCAGATCAGGCGACGCGCTGATCAAGCGCGCCTAATACCTCTTGGACTTCTTGGGCAAGAATTGCATCGAGCTTCGGTCCTTCTGACAAGTAGCGGATCTCTACTTCCACCCAAAATTCGCGCCATGGAACCGTCGCGATGGTCTTTAAGAACAAACCGGATTCGTCTAGTTCTCGGCGACGGACACCAGTTACAACCCCAAACGTTGCCGGCGTGGAGTAGCCAGACTCATCTGGTTTTACCCCGGCCCAATCGTCAGGTTCAGTTTCAGAAACGGTGACCCGAGTAAGGCTGCGCCCTCGAGTGCACCAGACAGATTCCTCGCTGAGCTGGTAGCCATCGAAGAGAGTGTCAGCTGGGATTTTTGGATAGGTTCGCAACTCCGACAATGATTTGAGAAGTTTGTCGTTCATCAACGAGCAGACTTGTGCGGCACTCAACAAAAACGGACTTGAAGCGACCGTGTCGATTGCTGGTTGCGCCATTGGCGTTATCGCTTTCAAAGCGGAAACAACGTCTTCGGCAAACCTCAACACCGCGGCACTATCGGTGATCGACATATCTCTCACTGTTGCGTTGAACCACGTCTTGCCAAACTGCGCGGTGACCTCGGCAAATCGCTGGTCTTTTCCGACGTACAACCTTGCCGGGTAGCCACCGACGGTCTGAGCGGTGGTCGTACCCGATT
>JANMEI010000760.1:0-2773 GCA_031376865.1 Acidimicrobiia bacterium
GTTTGGGTCACGTTCAGTTGGCCATGGTGCAAGCCGAAGCTGCTAAGTCCTCATATGGTCCGTGGGTGTTGAACTGCCAGGCCCCAGACGAGGGCAACATGCATACGTTGTTGCATTGGGGCACCGATTCCCAAAAAGAGAAGTACCTTCGCCCGCTCTGCGACGGCAAAGCACAATCGTGTTTCGCCATGACCGAACCCGAGGTTGCCGGCTCGGACCCGACCCTCATCAAAACGATCGCCGTGCAAGACGGCGACGAGTGGGTGATTAACGGACACAAGTGGTTCATCTCTGGCGCCGAGCGGGCGAAGTTCGCGATTCTGATCGCCCGCACCGAAGACGATCCATCGCTCCCCCAGGCCGCCAACACTGCGTTCATTGTCGACATTCCCACCGAGGGCTGGATCAACAAACGACAGATCTCTACTATGCATGGCTCCAGTGGTCACAACGAGATCGTCATTGAAGATCTACGTGTACATAACGACCAGATGCTTGGCGGTCGCGGACAGGGGCATCTTCTTGGACAGTACCGCCTCGGCCCAGCACGGCTTGCGCATTGCATGCGCTGGATCAGCCAGGCCGAAACGGCGCTCGACATGATGGTCGCACGCTCGCTGGAGCGTTACAGCCATGGCTCGGTGTTGGCCGAAAAGCAAGGCATCCAGTGGATGATTGCGGACTCGGCCATGGAGATCTACCAGTCCAAGCTGATGATCCTCCACGCGGCATACAAAATCGACCGGAAGGAAGACTTCAAGAGCGAAGTGTCAATGGCTAAGCACTTCGTAGCAAACACGTTAAATCGAGTGATCGACCGTTCTATTCAGGTGCACGGCGCCTTGGGTTACTCCAACGACACACCGCTGGCGCACATGGCCCAGCAAGCGCGCTGGGCTCGATTTGCGGACGGTGCCGACGAGATTCACCAGATGCGTATCGCTGAGCGAACGATCGCGGCGTTTCGAGATCACGGAACCACTTCGGTGGCGACAGGCAACCTCCCTGTGTAGTGAAGTCGGGAGGGGTACCCCGATTGGCGATCCAGATCGATAACACTGTGGGATGTCAGCAGACGGAGCGCACGGCCACAGTCACTCACATTCCCATTCGGGTGCACCAACGAGTCCGGCGGGGGCTCGGGTCAGACGGCTCCTTGCTGCGATCGTCATTCCGCTCATTGTCTTCACCGCTGCGGGGATGGTCGCGCTGTGGCCACGTTCCGCTGCACCGGGGAACGAACAAGGGGACCCTACTGAGCTGGTTGCCGCAACGGTCACCAACGTCGAGTTGCGCGAGTGCAGCTTCCCGGTGGAAGGTGAAACCGAGCTGACGTTGTGTCAAGAAGTGCGGATTGCACTCGCCGAGGGAAAGGTTGGCACGTTTGAGCTTGCGCAAGCCAGCAGTATCTCGCTCCGCCAAAATGACACCATCTACGTCGACACGGTTGAAACGACCGCCGCGAATGGCACGACCTCGCTGGTCTACTCGTTTTATGACTTCAAACGCGAACGACCATTAATTTTGTTGGGCATCATCTTTGTCGCCGTCGCCGTGGCGGTAGGCCGCCAACGAGGTTTGCGTTCGTTGATCGCGTTGGTGATCTCACTCGTGATTCTTGCCAAGTTTATGCTTCCAGCTATAACCCAGGGATCATCCCCGATACTGGTGTCCCTGGTCGGCGCATCGGCGGTGATGCTCATTGCCCTGTACTTGTCGCATGGCGTCAACGCCAGGACCACGTCGGCTGTCATCGGGACACTTGCATCGCTTGCCATCACCGGCCTTCTGGCGAGCCTGGCGGTGGAAGCTGCCCGGTTTACGGGGCTGAGCAACGAGTCTTCTGCGTACTTACGAGCCACTTCAAGCGGGATCGACATTCGAGGCATCTTGCTGGCCGGCATCATCATCGGAGCATTGGGCGTACTCGACGACGTCACCGTGACACAGTCCTCGGCGGTGTGGGAACTGCATCAGACCGATCCCAACCTCCACCCCGCTGAGTTGTATCGCTCAGCTGTGCGCATCGGACGGGACCATATTGCCTCGGCAGTGAATACCTTGGTCCTCGCGTACGCTGGCGCCTCCTTGCCGCTGTTGTTGCTGTTTTCACAGACGGGCACTCCCCTCGGCGAAGTACTCAACGGCGAGCCCGTAGCGACTGAGGTGGTTCGCATGCTGGCGGGCAGCATCGGGTTGATGGCGTCGGTCCCGATCACGACGGCACTGACTGCTCTGGTAGTGAAAGCCGACCGGCCGACTACTCACCGGTCAGAACTGCGGCGGGGACCGACAAAGGAATTCACACGACCAAAGTCGGAGGTGGAGTTCCGAGAGAATCAGGACTGACAATCAGAACCAAAAAATGGAGGCGACGCCCGGAATTGAACCGGGATACGGGGATTTGCAGTCCCCTGCATAACCATTCTGCCACGTCGCCGTGCATCAACATAGTTGACTTCCAGCTACTTGAGGTAACCGGGAGGTGGCTAGGAGATCTGAGAAGGAGCCTCTACCTTAACCGACTTACGGGGCGATCTTGGCTCCTTTTGACACCACCACGACACCTTCGTCGGAGATCGTAAAGCCGCGTTCGATGTCGTGCTCTCGATTGACGCCAATCTGCACACCTGCGGGGACCATCACATTTTTGTCGATGATTGCCTTGCGAATGATCGCCCGAGGACCCACTACCGATCCATGCATCAAAATCGAGTCGTGCACAACGGCTCCATCGTCGACAAAGACTCCGGGCGACGCGATGGTGCGCTCC
>JANMEI010000179.1:0-2677 GCA_031376865.1 Acidimicrobiia bacterium
CATCGCAGGACACAGGAACGCTTTCGACGCATACGACACACCCTTGCCGAACGCGTAGATCGCTTGCTGGCAACGTTGCCGCAGGGTCCACTCGTCAAACACATACAACGGTGTGCCGTATTGGTCGGCCAGATCGATGACGTCACAACCGCCAACCATGAGCCGCCCCTCTTCGGTTGCAGTCCACGTCAGCGGAAGGAGGCGGGACGATACTTGCAGAGCCATTTGTGTACGTACTTTCGCGGTTTCTTCAACTTCAGTGAATGCAGGGACTTCAGGGACTTCAGGGACTTCAGGCCACATCGGCAACAACGTCGGCATCGGGCAACTCGTCCATACGCTCGGGAGCGCTAACGCCAAGCAAGTCAAGGCCTGCAGCCAACCCTATTCGCGCTGCTTCTAACAACCACAACCTGGCCTGTTGAACCTCGGGTGGAACATCAGACTTCAGGATCGGGCAATGCGCATAGAACGCTTGGAATGACCCGGCCAGCTCGCGTAGCCAGGTGGTGACTTTGTGCGGTGCTCGTTCAGCGGCAGCAAACGCCACAACATCGGACAGTGATGCCAAACAGCGAAGAACGTCAAGCTCATGTTCATCAGTGAGTACCGACAAATCGGTTTGGGACAGATCGCCACGCGCCACACCCTGGTCGGCAGCTTTACGACCGATCCCGTACACGCGTGCGTGTGCGTAATGGATGTAGTGCACCGGGTTGTCGAGCTTTGATTCGACAATCACACCAAGGTCAACGGTCTGGCGGGTATCAACGGACTGCAACAGGAACGTGAGTTTGGCTACGTCGGCACCGACTTCGTCGATGATGTCGGCGAGCTCGACGATGTCCCCCGTTCGCTTCGACATCCGCACCTCTTCACCGTTACGGAGCAGCGAGACATTTTGCCCGATCAGAATTTCGAGGTCTCCGGGCGCGTGCCCAAGACACATGACCGCTGCTTTCATTCGTCCTACGTAGCCATGATGGTCAGGGCCGAGAATGTCGATCAACAGATCGGCGCGGCTGAACTTGTCACGATGATAAGCGATGTCAGGCGTAAAGTATGTGTACTGACCATCACCCTTGACCAATACGCGGTCAGCATCGTCGAATGGCTTCTTGTTCTTCGGATTCAGGCACTCGGTAGTGGCCAACCATGTTGCTGGGTGGGTGCCTTCGACTGGTGCATCACTATCGGGTCGATCACTGGTTGCACGAGGCTGGACCGCAACGTAGGTCTTTCCATTTGCTACTAAATCAGCAAGCGTTGCCTCGACCTCGCCACGGTCAGCCACTGCTTGTTCACTGGACCACGTATCGAAGCGCACGTTCATGCGAGCCATGGTGTCTCGCTGATACTCGTGTGCTTTATTCAGCGCCCAGGCTTTTGCATCATCACCTGAAAGTTCCTTCGGCATCTCTGCGGCCCAATCGATCACGTACTGCCCGGCATACCCATCTTCGGGTAACGGCAGTCCGTCGCGACGAGCGAGCAAGGAATTGACGTAATGACTGATCTGGACACCACGATCATTGACGTAAAACTCTTGATGCACCTGGTAATTGGCTTTCGCCAGCACTCGGCTGAGCGCATCACCAAAGGCTGCCCACCGAGCGTGACCGGCATGCAGCGGACCGGTGGGGTTGGCACTGACATATTCCACGATGACGCGCTTGCCATGCCCCACATCAGCCGAGCCATAACCCACACCTTCGGTAACCACTTGGGCCAGCACATCGTGAAGCCATCCGTTGTCGAGATGAAAGTTGACGAAGCCAGGGCCGGCGAGCTCAACTTTGGTCACGTGGTGTGGCGGGTTCACACTGAGATACTCGACGAGTTGGGTTGCGAGTTCGCGCGGGTTTCGTCCGGCGGTTTTTGCGGCGGCGAGGGCGGCATTGGTGCTCCAGTCACCGTGCTCACGACGTCCTGGCACCTCAAGGTTGATAGTCGGCGGAGCGACAACACCGAGGGCGGTGAAGGCAGCCTCGACCGATGTGGTCAACGAGGTACGAACAGCAACAGACATAACAGCTCAGACTAGTGGGCAGCCCAGAGAACCCCCGAAGCGATTCCGAGAGGTGGGCTCGTTGCCACCCCGCAAAGCGGAGCGTCTACTCACACACAGGCCGACGATATTCGCGTTAACTTAGGCACCTCACCACACCCCCAGGACCTCAACATGATTCGACTGCGTGCAGCAATCGCAATTTCGCTTTTCACAATGATTGCCTTTATCGGTGTCGTTCCAGTTGCTGGAGCCCAGACCACGACAGCTTCATCGTTGCCGGTCAACGTCACGATCACTGGGCCACGTCCACCGGGCGTCACTGGATACGAAGTGACCACTACCTGTCAACTTCTGCAAAACGACGTGGCTACTTCGCAGGTGACGTTGAAATTTGGTTCATCAGGCGGATCCAGTGGTCAATCATTCAACCTGACACCCAACACAAACTGTTCAGTCAAAGTGGTTGGTATCGGTCCGGGTGCTGCAATAGCTTTGACAACAATTTCGATCGGCAGGGTTGCTCGTCTGACGGCAGTGCTGGGCTCAACCCAAACAATCGATTCGGCCTCAAACGCTGCAGCAGTTACCGGTCCCACCGCGATCGATATTGCGATCGCGTATCCGTCCCTCACGGTCAGAAAGGCTGTCTTCGGACAAGAACTGGTC
>JANMEI010000799.1:0-3275 GCA_031376865.1 Acidimicrobiia bacterium
GGCGGCACTTTACGCTCGCGACCTCGACCAGTATCAACGCGATGTCGTGCAGTACGAATATGTCGTGGAGCAAACCCGTCTCACCGCAGCAAATGCCGCCAATGCCGCGAATGCCGAAGCCGAAGATCGTGCCGCATGAGCCGTCGTTCTGCTGCCGTTCCGTTTCGCCTGCTCGATCTTGCCCGACAGGGCGAAGCGAGTACCGACCAGCTTCAAGCGAGGGTCGTTTCGCTTCAGACGGCCTACGAACAGTTTTGCCAATCGTGCAGCCCCAGCTTGGATCCGCTGCCCCTTCTTCCCGTATTGGTGTCGGCATATCGCAACCTCGATGCATTCACGGTTGGGGTGGCCACTGCTTTTCGAGAAGCTGACACCGCTGCACTGTGGTCCGGCGAGTTGTCCCGGTTGGACTACGCCAACGAAATCAGCGGAGTGCCGTTCGGACCAACGGCTTGGGATCCCTTCAATTCACTTCGATTGGACCCTGAAGCAGCGCGTCGGGCTGGTTTTCGAGTGTGTCTATCGTCGTCCGATGACAAGTCGTCTTACGTCATCAAGGGTCCTGATGGACATGACTACTACTTGGGTACCACTGACCCGAGAGATGATGGATGGTCAACCGTTTGGATGGAGCAGGGCAACACCCAAAACGGTGACGTTGACGGGAAACTTCGATGGGCGTCTGCGCTGTCGGGTATGCCGGATCCATTTGGGACGCCGGCGTCTCGTGACTGGTATCGGCAAAACTTCCGTGTCGATGCTGAGGGCAATCCGCTAGTCGGGCAAGTACCCAGTTTTTACAGTTCAACCACCACCCCGCTGTATCCAAACCCCGGAGATCAATCCACCTACTTCGATGGAAAAGGTAGGGAACTCAAACCCAACCCGGCGATCCGAACCACACCATCGCAACGAGAGGTGACGACCGGGAACTTGGTATCGGCCGCCGACACGGTGGTCGCGTCAATCGATGCCTACCAAAAGTCGGGAAATCTGAATCAGGGCTACTACGCCATTCGCTTTCAGAAGAACAACATCGGCGGTCGTCGCGTGATCGTCACCGTGTATCAACAGCGTGGCGATCGAACCGAACAGGTTGACGTGAACAATCCGGAAGACATGCCCAGAAAGCGACGACCACGTGAAGACTCAGCGCAACCAGCACCGTCCGCCGCGAACTAAGCGAACTTAGAGAATGTCGAGCTTGAAGCGACCCTGACGAAAGATCACCATTCGAGCGTGTCCAATCACCGATGATTCATCGATTGGCCCGAACACTCGCGAGTCGCTCGAGCGCTCTCGGTTGTCGCCCATCATGAACATTTGATGCGCACCAATAGTCATCTTAGGAAGATTGGTCGTCGAGTTTTGCGTGACAAGGTACGGCTCGTCGATTGCAGTGTCATTGACGTAAACCTGTCCGTTGATCGCTTCGACCGTGTCGCCTTCGACAGCAATCACTCGTTTGACCAAGTCTTTGATCGTCGCACTTTGCAGGTTGTTCGGTTTGTGGAACACGACAATGTCACCACGATGGACACCGTTAATGCGGTGCGACAGTTTGTCCACGACAACTTTGTCGCTCACCTCAAGGGTGTTTGCCATTGATTCTGATGGGATGAAGAACACCTGCACCACAGTGGTGCGGATCAGCAGTGCTGCAGCGGCAGCAGCCACCAACACCAACACCCATTCAACGATCGACCGGGTACGAGACTGATCGGCCGCCGTTGGCGTTCCCGCAGGGGTCGCACGGCGAAGAGTACGACCGATTACGGGCCGCAGAGCGACTTCGCTGTTTCCAGCGGATCGTTCATGCACCCGTACAGTCTGGGCGGTCGTGAGAGTTGTGTGGATCACATAACAGGCTTCGACACGGAGCGCGGTCAACCCATCATCAATATTTGCTAATCAGCACGTAACGTCGATGAAACCAGATGAAACCATCTGACGGTTGGCGCAGCGGGCCGCAGAGCGTGAGGCCTAGGCGTATCTGGCCAACACCGTTGATGCTGCCGTTGCCGTGCCGGCCCAGCCGTCAGGACCAGTCACGACACCGGTGGCGTGGCTGACTCGCAGTACTAACCGGTCGAGCCATCCGGCGTCGGTGACGGCCAAGGTAACCGTCACGAAACCATTATCGTCAGTGCGCTGATAAATCACCGGGTACTGCTCCACCACCCAACCATCAGCGGGCGCAAGGCGAATGGTCACCTGTCCGCCGCCAGGCGCATGGGTGAACAACTCTGGAACCTCAGCGCGAGTCGGTTGCGTACGACTGACCCCGATCAACGTTGCCGCAGCAATCCTGTCTACGCGAAAATTTCGTTCACCCGCCGCCAGGTGGCACCAGCCCGACACGTACCACTGACCTTGTGTCAGGAACACATGGTCAGGTTCGATCACGCGAACAGTTCGTTCATTGCGCGCAAATGACAGGTAGTCAATCTCGACCTGCACACCTTGTTGCACCCCTTCGCGCAAGACATTCAACGTCTCTTCCGACGCTGCACCAAAATCGACCTTCACTGCATCGTCAGCGCCTAACGACGCGGCCAACTTCGCTAGTCCCGTAGCTAACGGGCCGATCGGATCGGTGCCAGGGACGGCCAAAAGGGTCTGCGCCGCCGTGAGTAAGCCCAAGCCCTCGACCGGCGTCAAACGCAACGGACGACTGAAATAGTCGGCATACGAAACCCACACGCGGCCATCACGAACTTCGGCTTCGATCAACAAATCGGGGGTATAGGGATGCAGGCCACACAAATACAGCAGGCCAATGTCTGACGCCAGATCCGTCGGCGTAATCCCAAACCGACTACACACGTCAACCACCGTTGGACCGTTATGACCAACAATCCACGGGATCATCGCCAACAGTCGAGCTAAGCGTTCTTCGGCGGTGTACCTCACAGTTTTACCTGTGCCTTTGTGCGCAACCACGTAATGGTCTCGTTACGTAACTCCGGGGGCCCCATCACTTCGGCTCCGTTGAGAAAGCCCATCAGGAATGATCGAAACGCATCGCGGTTGCGAACCTGTAGCCCAAGCGTAATTGCGCCATCACTGAGGCGGTCGGTCACTGCTTCAGAGCCAACGTGACGTTCGGCCCATGGTGCATGAGCTGCGTCGACCAATACGACCGCCGACAACGGGGTTCCGTCTCCCTGTTCCCATGGAGCGCGACTGGGGTTTGATTTGGGAGCTGCCGCGGGAACGGTGCCAGGTGCGGGTTGATCGCCGAGTGCCACTTCGCCAATGATGCGGTCGATTCG
>JANMEI010000802.1:0-1741 GCA_031376865.1 Acidimicrobiia bacterium
TGATTGGCGTGCTGTCAATCCTTCTCGGCGCTCTTTCGCGGCCAACGCTGACGGTTCTTTCACTCGCAGGTCCCGACTGCCAATTAGAGCGTCAAGCTCTCGAAAAGTCACTCACACGTGACGTAGCCGAACTCGATGGCGTCAGTGACGTATCGGTAAAGGTAACTCGGAACCGGATGGGTGTGGAAGTCACCACCCGCCGTCATCTTGACAGTTCACCTGTCGCCGAACGTGTGCGCACACAACTGACACAACGATGCGCTTGGTATGGGCTGAAACAAAAAGTGAAGATTGACGTGCAAGCCCCGAAGGAGCAAACGGCATGAAGCGACTACGCAACAAACAACTGGGGATCCAACGCATCATCTTGTTGGTACTCGGTGCGATGGTGAGTGCCACCGGCATCACCGGATTGTTCCTTGCTTATGGATCTACCTCGTTGTCTCAGCAACTTGACCCGAGTTCCGCGTTGTTAAACGGTCCCGGATATGAGTTCTTTCAGCAACACGCCCGAGAAGTACGGGTCGGCTCCATGCTTCTTGCGCTGGTTCTTGTGGCCCTCAGCATCTGGTGGTTAGAACTTCAGATTCCTCCTCGGCTGCGACAGGACAACCTGTCGTATACAACCAGTGATCCATCGGTTACACCGGGGACCAATGTCGTCACTGGCGACGCCCTCGCTCGTGCATTCGAAAACAACCTCGAACAATCACCGGACATCACTCGGGCACGCGCAGAGTTCAGACTCAGCGACGATGTCATACGACTTCGACTCGATGTTCATGAGGGTGTCGATATCCACGCTCTCCTGACGAACACCCTGGGCAAAGCAATCGAGCGGATATCGCTGGTGTCGGAAATGCCGAGAATGCCACGGGTGCAGACCGACATCAGATTGGTACAAACGCAACGTGTCTTGACGTAAGTCACAACGAAGAACAGTCAAGCAGGTTTCACTTGCCCTGGAAGTGGGTACTGCACAATTCCCAAGCGCACGTGCGCACACCCCCAAGGAGTAATGATGGAACCGACGAAGACCTTTGATGTTCTCGACGAATTGATGCAAACGCTGGAAGATGGCATGGAGGGGTTCGAGGCCGCTCTGGAGAAGCTGGACCCGGCCACCTCACAGGCGGAGATCACGCTGTTTGGAAGCCTGATTCAGCAACGTAAAGACTTCCGCCACGAGTTGCGTACGTTGTCGGCAACGATGGATCACGAAGTGAAAGAAAGTGGCACGGTTGCAGCCAAGTTGCACCGAAGTTGGATGGGCCTCAAAGACCTTGTGTCCGGTTCCGATGCCGGCGGGGTTGTTGATGCTGCTGAACAGGGTGAGGCCCACGCGCTCAAGGTGTTCACCGAAGCGTGTGCGCAGGACCTTCCAGCGGAACTGAAGGTCGTCGTTGATCATCAACGAAGCGCGATCGCAGCATCCCATGCTCACATTGAGCAACTGAAAAAACAAGCGGCATAGGCACGTGGTTGTTGGCATCGACGGGTGCCAACAACCTGCTTCGCGTGCTGTCGTCGCTTGTGATCCAGCCTTAGGAATGTTCGATCGGTTCGGTCAACTCGTAAATTATGAATTCCATGCCCTCCTCAACGCCTTGATCTAGGCCTGCTGCAAGAACAACTTGCGTCGGACTCAGGATCCTCGCGATTTTCGTTTGAATCATCGTCTCAGTTGCGCTCACGTGAAATCTCCTCTACCATCGTCCCAATAATGTCACCGTAGCCCACA
>JANMEI010000811.1:0-7085 GCA_031376865.1 Acidimicrobiia bacterium
GACAGCAATCATGAACACGATCGCAACGAGCAATTGGCCCAATGCCTTTGCCGTCTTGTTCAGACCGAGACTTCGTTTGCGGGTGACTTTGATCCAATCGTCAGCAAAACCAACTGCTCCTGCTCCGACGAACGCCCACACAACGGCCAGCCCTCCCCAGCTAAACGGAAGTTCAGAACGGAGGTGTGGGATCAGATATCCGGTAAGTGCCCCGATCACGATCATGATCCCGCCCATTGTGGGAGTGCCCTTTTTCTTCTGCTGATCTGCCCCAAGTTCTTCACGAATCGGTTGACCGATCCCCTGCGAAAACAACCACTTCATCAGAAACGGCATGCCAAACAACGTGACGACGAAGGAGATCATGCCGGCGAGAGCGAGGTTGATCATGACGGGTTCTCCGAAGTCATTCGTTGCGCGAGGGTTTCTAGTCCTGCCACTCTGCTGCCTTTGATGAGCACGGCGTCACCAGCTACAAGATGAAGCGACATGAGAAGTTCAAATGCAGCATCGCTTGATGTGACGTGGTGGTCGGCGGAGTCGTACAGAGGCTCGTTCACTGCGATCAACGTATCGATGCCGAGTTGTCGGACAAGCGCAGCAATGTTGCGGTGCGCGACTGGCGCAAGATCTCCAAGTTCGGCCATCGTGCCGAGAACAGCTATTCGACGGTGAGAGCGAACCTTGGCCAGCGATGTAAGTCCTGCCGCCATTGATTTGTCGTTTGCGTTGTACGCGTCATTGATTACGACGATTCCAGTTGGCGTGGTTGACATTTCCATTCGCCAAGGTGACAGGACATCGGTTTGCAGTCCCATCGAGACTTCTTCAAGCGATGCTCCCGCAGCGAGCGTCGCTCCGGCGGCGGCCATAGCGTTCATCACCTGGTGTTCGCCTCGCGCTTGAAGTCGAACCGCTACAGACCCCCACGGCGATCGCAATAAGAATGAACCTCGAAGTGCGTCGTCGAACTCGATGTCCTCTGCAGTGATGTCACTTGGCTTCTCTAAGCCAAACGTCACCACTCGTGCAAACGTAAGCGAAGCATGAACTCGTGCGGACGGGTCGTCGGAATTTAAGATGGCCGTCCCTGACGACGGCAACGCCTGAATCAGTTCACCTTTCGCTTGAACGATCCCGTCGGGACTTGAGTACATCGCCAGGTGTGCAGTTCCCACATTGGTCACTACACCGATCGTTGGGCGAGCCAGCTCACAAAGATTTGCGATATGACCAAGTCCACGTGCACCCATTTCCAACACGACTGCCCACGCCGAGTCTGGCGAGTTCAGCAAAGTCAACGGCACACCGATTTCGTTGTTGAACGACTTTTCGCTGGCTCCGGCGGGACCGTGAGCCCGCAACGTTGCACGAATCAGATCTTTCGTCGAAGTCTTGCCGCTTGAGCCCGTCACACCAATGATCGGCGCTGCGGTGTGTTCCAGCCGAGTGCGCCCTGCTGCCGCGAGCGTTTGCAACGCCCTCCATGGATCGTTGACGTTGAGTGCTCCGGTTCGCTCGTCGGGGCGAGCTGTCAGCCATGCCGTCGCACCTCCAGCGACTGCTGCGTCGATGAAGTCATGACCATCGCGTTCAGCCACCAGCGGCACGAACAAGTCTCCGGGTTCCACTTCTCGCGAATCTGTTCGTACACCTACGATCTCAAGATTTTCTCCAAGATCGGACGATGTTGCTCCTACCAGGGCAGCAACTTCTGCAACAGTGAATTTCATGGCCGGCCTCTCATCGCATCGATTGCCCCGCGGGCAATGACGCGATCATCAAACGGCAACACCACTCCGTTGATGTCTTGACCTTGTTCATGACCTTTACCTGCGATAACCACCACATCACCGTCTCGCGCCTCAGCGACTGCATCGGCAATCGCCGCCCGCCGATCACCCTCAACTCGAACGGTTGTGGGATTTGTGGCCGTCATCCCAGCCACAATTTCATCGATGATTGTCTGTGGATCTTCTGATCGAGGATTGTCCGACGTCACAAAGGAGAGGTCGCTCAATCGGGCCGCCACTTCCCCCATCAGCGGGCGTTTCGTTTTGTCACGATCGCCTCCGCATCCGAACACAGTAATCAGTCGTGCACCGTCTGCCGTGATTGCACGCGCCGCTTCGAGGACACGTTCCAATCCGTCAGGCGTATGCGCATAGTCGACGATGACACCGAATTGCTGTCCCACTTGAACGGTCTCAAACCTTCCAGGGACATAGGTCTGAGCAAGACCAGCAGCAATACTCTGATCGTCGATTCCGAGCGTGTGTGCTGCCTGTGCTGCCGCTAACGCATTTGCGACACTGAAACGACCCCCAACATGCAGGGTGATTGGCACGCCCCTCAATGAAAAGGTGCTCACCACACCGGCACTCAACAACTCGGCCTGTTCAAAGGAGTACATCGTTGTTGGAATGGACGCTGCATCAAACAACAAGTGACCGCGCGGGTCATCTGCATTAACAACAGCCTCGGACGCGTACTCCGCCGTGAACAACATCGCTTTTGCTCGAAAGTACGCCTCCATCGTTTCGTGAAAATCAAGATGGTCTTGGCTGAGATTGGTAAACACCGCAAGCGCAAAGTGAATACCGACGACACGATGCAATACCAACGCGTGTGAGGTGACCTCCATCACGACGTGAGTTATGCCCTGTTCCACAAACATCGCCAGTCGTTCGTGAAGATCTGTTGCTTCAGGAGTTGTTCGGGTTTGGGTGAGCGTTCCGATGACTTCGGTGCGGTGTCCCGCAGCTAGGAGGATGTCGGCCAACATGTGGGCGGTCGACGTCTTTCCGTTGGTGCCAGTGATGCCAACTAAAACCAAACTGCGCGAGGGATGACCATACGCCGCCGAAGCAACATGGCCTAATGCAGCTCGCACCTCCGGCAACAGCACCTGCGGCACTTCAGGGTTGGTGTGAATCACACGTTGTACGACTAACGCAACCGCACCAGCCGTCACCGCTGCTTGAGCAAAGTCGTGCCCATCATTGCGGTCCCCGGGAACACAGCAAAACACCGATCCAGCGGCAACGCGTCGAGAGTCGTGAGTTGCCGAAACGATACGCGTCTCAAAGTCGGCGTCCCTCGCAGTTGTCCTGACGTCAAGCCCACGGTCACGAAGGTGGTCAACAATGTCGCCAAGGGTAACGTCGCTCACGGGTTTCCTACTGCGGTAACGGCGTCATTGGCGACGCCAACAGCTCCATCGTCAGGAACAGTTGGATCCACCGTGGGCTCAGTGGTTTTTGGTTTGGTCTGTGGTTCGGTGGTCTTTGTGGGCTTTGTGGGCTTTGTGGGCTTTGGTTGAGGCGCTGACGGTCGCGTACTTTCCACCGTTGTTGTTTTCTTTGCTGTCTTGGTCGTTTTGGTTGCTGGTTCAGGCGTTTGCTCCGCAACAGTGGTCGTTGCGACCTTCGGTTGAACCGCTTCTTTTCGGATGGGTTTCGGTGCGGAGGTTGACGCCTCTGAAGTCGCCTTAGGTACCGACGAAGAAGACGGCGATGATTGGTCGGCCGCGACAACCGATGATGTTGGCACTGATCGAACCGGTGCAACCGCTTTGCGCGAAGGATCAACCACAGCTTTCAGTTCAGGGGTGACGAGCACCTGAGGTCGCTCGGTGCCATCTTGCTCAGCAGCACGTGGAGCGATTCGGTAACGCTGTGCGGTGACGCGAACCATTTCGGAAAACACAGGAGCAGCGGTGAGACCGCCGTATTCTTCATACGGCTCGTCCAAAATCACCAGCATCGAGATCTTGGGATTGGATGCAGGGTAAAAACCCGCGAAACTCGCAATGTAGGCGTTTGTTGAGTAACGGCCCTTTTCTGGTTTTTGCGCCGTTCCAGTTTTTCCGGCGACCTCATAGCCCTCGACCGACGCACGACGACCTGTTCCCATACTGGTCACGTCCGCCAGGATCGATCGCATTTCAGCTGCCGTTGCCGACGTAACGACGCGACGCTTCTTGGACGGTAACTCTGTGCGCTTACCATCAGCACTGATCGAGGTATGTACAAAACGTGGAGAAACATATTGCCCATCGGCCGCTAACGCATTCATCCCGGCAAGCATTTGAAATGGAGTCACCGCTATACCCTGGCCAATGGGGACGGTTCCGATATCCACGCCCGACCAGTCTTTGGTTTCTTTCATGATGCCGGGTGACTCTGAAAGCGGATCGCCCACGCCACTGCGCACACCAAACCCAAACTGCTTCAAATTGTTGTTCACCGCATCGGGACCCAGTCGACGGGCGACCTTGATGGTACCGATGTTCGACGAATTGACCAATACGTCGCGGATTGTCCAGTACTTCGTTGGGTGTGGCACATCGTCTTTAAACCGCTTCTGTTCACGTCGAAAGGTCATCGTCAGACTGTCTTCGACATTGAACCGGGTTGTGCTCGAAAGGGCGCCACTATCGAGAGCAGCCGCCATCGTGAAGGGTTTCATTGTCGAACCCGGTTCGTAGGTGTAGATCGCACCAAAGTTGTAGCGGAGCGGCTTCACCTCGCCAGTTTTGCTGTCGACCGTCATTGCTACCGACGCAAGAATGTCTCCGGACTCACAGTCCATGACGCCGATGTAGCCACCAGCGGCTCCAGTTGCGGTAATCGCTCGTCGGAGGACTTGATCGGTTTGGTACTGCAACGCCCGATCAAGGGTCAGCATGTACGACGTTCCTTTGACCGACGATACAAGTCGACGTTTAGGTGATGGAATCTCGCGATTTCCCGGTGCTCGTTCGGTCAGCAATTCTCCGGGCACCCCGGTCAGGTCGGAGTCGAGTTGTTTCTCAAGTCCGCTTTTCCCGGCAACATCGTTCACGCTCTTTTTGCCGTCAGTGTTCGGGACAACAGTTCGCGTTCCGTGGACGCTGCCAATGATGCCGCGAGTTACATCACCATCGGGGTAGACCCGGCGAGGCTGATCTTCGACCGTGATAAAACTCTGCGCAGACTTCACGTCTCGCAACCGCTGGGACTCTGCGGCAGCCACCCCCTTACGGAGTTGCACCCAACGCGTGTTGACGGCGATCTTTTGATTCATCTCGTCGAGCGTCAAACCAAGAATCAACGCAACTTCGCGCAACGACTCTTCCAAGACTTTGCGATCCCGCGCACCCCAGTTTGCTCGCCCGACGGTAACCGCAACTGCATCGAGGTACACATCAGCAACCGCATCATTGACAGCAAGCGGCTGCCCGTTTCGGTCGAAGAGGTCACCACGTGCCGCTGACAGAATTCGGCGTTGTTCGGTAATGATCGAGTCGCCCTGAGTGGCAAATTGCAAGTCTCCAACGCGAGCGATCATCAGCGCTGCTCCGAGGGTAGCCATTGCCCGCATTGCACCATGTCGACCACAAAACCAAGCAGGGATAAATCGGGGGCTTGTTTTCGGTGGTGCCGTGCGAACCAACTTCGGTGGCGGCGGCGCAATGACCGGAGACTGCTGTTGAGCACGCCGTGAAAGTCGCTGGTCCGACTGAAGGGCACGCTGGGGTTGAGCTGCGCGAGGCCGTCGCTCTAGTGGCTGTTTCGGCTCGCGTTCCTTCGGCTCGCGTTCCTTCGGCTCGCGTTCCTTCTACTCGCGTTCTTTTGGTTGGCGTTCAACCGGCCTTGTAACGACTCGGTTTGCGGGAGGTGCCGATCGTGTTCCGGACTGGGCCGGGCGCGGCCGCTCGCTGGGAAGCGGACGCGGCTGAAACCGCAACGGTCGCGACGGATCGTGTCCGTCATATCCCATGATCTGTTACCGATCGCCTGAGTTGGAAGCTGATGCAACCGTGATTGCCGGCGCAGGCACTGCTTGAACAAATCGAACCCGTTCTGGGTTAACCAGACCAAGGCGCGCTGCTGCCTCAGCGATTCGCTGTGGGGACTGCAAGCGGGCAACTTCAACGTGAAGCAGATTGTTGGAAGCTTCAGAGCGTTCGAGTTGAACGTTGATGCGGTCAAGTTTCACCTGCCGGCTCGCCAAACCAGCGTGCATCACGACGGCCGCAAACAGAAACGCTGAAACAAATACAGCCCAGAAGGAAAACACCGAGTACAAGCCCCAGGGTCGACGTGATGACGAAACTGACCGCAAGGCTGGGCGGGTGTGAGCGACTCGTAAGGTTGCCTCGTTATCGAACGACGGAGCAATAGCCAATGCCCCGATGGCAACCGGTCCAGCAGAAAACTGGCTACGCGAAGCGCTGGGGGCCAAGTTCTGGCGTGGCATCGTTCGACCCGCGTTGAGCGAGGGCACAACCCTGAGTTCCGGTGGCTCGGCTGGGGTGAAACGAAGGCCATCATCGCTGCCGTTTCGACGGGTTGCGAGTCGTGTTTCGCGCGTCAGTGGCCGGATGTTCGTGACGTTGGGCAATCGATCACCGAAGTAGTCAGCTCGACGATACGCGTCAGCAAACTCGATCGGACGGCGTTCCGCTGTTTGACGCTCGGGCACAATGTGGTGAGGGCGCTTTTCTTCATCAACCATCTCGTCGGATGCCATCGGCAGCCGACGGCCTTGTTCGTCGATACCTTGAGCAAACATCAGTGCACGTACGATATTCATATCTGCATTTGGTTGATCGTCCCGGGCGAGTCCGGTTTCGGTGATGTCAATGACTTCACGCCCGATGGCACTTGCGGCGCGCAGTGGTTCTCGACGTGGACGTGACGCTCCTGATCGATGCAGTGAGGTGCGCGCTGCGCTATGGCGACGTTGCGGAACATTGCTCATTGAGCTGACTCCTGGGAAAGTGGGGCTTTTTCGAATACTCGAGCAAGGGCGCTCGATGATCTTGGGTTAGAGGACACCTCCGCCTCAGACGGGCGGGTGACGCCTCGCTTCAGCGAACGGCCTCGGGGAAGTGCCCCGCAAGTGCAGGGCAGGCCGGCTGGGCAAGTACATCCGCCCGTCTCAGCGAGACGGAGGCGGTCCTTCACGATGCGGTCTTCACCGGAGTGATACGACAGCACGACAAGCCGGCCCTGTGGGGCTAGCAGCTCGATCGCGGTCTCCACGGCGGGGCCAAGGACATCGAGTTCTTGATTGACGGCGATTCGCAGCGCTTGAAA
>JANMEI010000841.1:0-2756 GCA_031376865.1 Acidimicrobiia bacterium
AGCCGAGCGCCAAGACGAAATGCGCGCGCAGCAAACGCGTCGGCCAACGTGGCGCCGGTGCAATTCACCAGCGCGCAATTGACGATGCTTCCTATCGAACCGAGAGGTATCGAACCCAATGGGATTCTGCCCAACGGAGTGCCAGCAAACGTGATCGAACCAAGCGGAATAGAACCCAACGGGATACTGCCAAGCGGAATAGAACCAAGCGGAATCGAACCCAACGGGATACTCCCAAGCGGCGCTGCTTTCACTTCCAAATCGATGATGGTGCTGCTGGCTGTGATCCCGTTTGTCGCGCAATCGAAACCGCTCGTCGTCAGTGCCCCAGTTGGTCCACACCATTGATCGAATCCGGCAGCGATAGACCCCAATGGGATCGACCCGAGTGGAAGTGCACCGAGGGCAATCCCAGCGATCGAAATCGAACCGAGAGGCGAATTCCTCAGATCGATCGAGCCGAGTGGAACATTCCGGATTTGCTGAAGTCCGATGACCTGCGCGAGCGTGACGTTTTGTAGGGGTCGCCCCTCAAACGCGGTCCCGAGGAGTAGCGCATCCCATCCACCGATAGAACCGAGTGGGATGCTGCCAAGTGGAATCGATCCAAGAGGAATCGATCCGAGCGGGATACTGCCCAACGGGATACTGCCAAGTGGCGACTTGACCGTTCCGGTGGCGGACAAATCAGCGCTGCGGAGTTTGGCCAGTGCATAGATACCACCGCCACGAGGAAGCTGTGCGGTTGGGAGATCAGCAAGAGCGGTTCCGTTACCCGTTGCCAGGATGGAACCTGCGCTGGAGGAGAACCGAAGCGAAGCGCAACCGTTCGAAGCAATTTCTCGGATCTGGCGAGACCCAAAGAAGTTCCCTCCACCAAAGGAGTAGTCGGAATACACCAGCGCGTTGTTGATGGGATTGATAGCCAACGATCGTGGGCGGGCGTACGTCGTTGCTGCGGGTCCTCCCGTCGTGAACACGGTTCCTTCTCCTCCGGCAAGGCGGGTTATGACGGCGCCAGCGTAGGCAGCAGCACCCGAAACACCTGGCGTCGGGGTGACCTTGGCGATGTTCAAAAGATCTGACACAAACAGTTCGCCACTCGAGTTAACAGCAACTCCCGTCACGGTATTGAGCGCCACCGCATTCGCAGGACCACCGAATCCGCCCGCACCACCTCCGACGACACGAGCGACGCTTGCGTCGCGACCATCGACTCGAAACACCGCCGAGCTGCCTCCGACAAACAAGTTGCCCGACCCGTCAAAAGCCAATGCAGTTGGCAGGTTCGAAAGGGTTGCGCCATTCGGATTGATGCTTGCATAGGTGCGCAAATATCCATCGGCGCCAATTCGGCGAACAAACCCACTGCCGTATTCGGCAACATACAGCGTGCCGGCTGCGTCGACGGCCAAGTCAGAAACGTACGCAGTGCCAACGTCCTTGGCGACAGATCCATCAGCAGAAGCTGCATAGCTTCCGTTGCCGATACCGTATGTACGCGTGAGGTTTCCTGCTGGATCTACCTTCACCACATTGTACGCAACATCGCCAGAATAGGCGTCGGTATTGGCAGCGATGTAGACGGATCCGTCAGGAGCAACCGCTATCGCGCCCGGTAGGCCGATCGGCACTTGGGTTGCTATTCCTTCAGGCTGCGTAGCAAAAACATCTCCCGTGGCTCCATTCCCGGCAAACACCGAAGTGGTTCCATCAAGAGCAACCTTGAACACTCGGCGAGCTGCTGCATCGCTGATGTACATCGTTCCATTCGGTCCGTAGGTCACCGCGTTCGGCGCACCCAACACAACCGACAAGGGATTGGCGCCAAGTCCAGAACCGATGATTGGCGCATTACCTGCGACGGTACTCACCGTGCCAGCGGCGCCCGACGCAATTCGCCGGATTCGGCCGTTTCCGTGATCGGCGATGATGACCGATCCGTCGGGGGCAACGGCAATACCGTTCGCCCCGAGGAAGTGCACGGCCGGGTTAGTTCGGACCAATCCGTCACCCAGTGTTGCGGTTCCTTGAACATCGCTTCCGGCGTAGTTCACCGTGGGAAGTCCAGGGGTGGCGAGGTCGACGCGAAGGACTCGACTCATCGTGCTGAACCCAGCTGTGCCGCCAGCAATGAACAGCGCGTTCGTTGCCGGATCGTAAGCAATCCTGGTATTGCTGACCAGTCGCAGGGTGTTGATTGGTCCATCACCCAGGCTCCCGGTGGGTGGCGTTGCGCCAAGAAAGGTGACGTCCGTTGCGTTGATCCGAATGAGTCCGTATTCAAGAAGCAAATAGATGTTGCCAGCGGCATCGCTGGTGATGTCAGCTGAGTACGGCAACGCGGTAGTCGCAACGGGCCCGCTTGTCGGAAATCCAGACGCCACACCCGTGCCAGCTACCCGGGTAATGAGACCGTTTCCATCAGCGATGCGCAGCACATCGGTGCCGCCATTGTTCACGCCGACCGGGGACGCCACCAGCAGGTCACCATTTGCTGCTACTTCCATCGCAAACATGCCATTCGGATACGGGGAGGTTGGTCCGGTCGCACCGATCGCAACCGGCCCGAACGTGTTGTTGCCGTAGACGCGCGAAACGATGTTCGTGGTGAGATCAACTCTGATGACCCCACGAATCCCTTCGATATACAGCCGACGACGGGTACGGTCGATGGCAAGTTTGTATGGGATGTCAAGGGGCGTCGCATTGGCTTGCGCACCGACCACGGGAGCCAGGTTTGCGCCGGTTCCGGC
>JANMEI010000897.1:0-4934 GCA_031376865.1 Acidimicrobiia bacterium
ACTCACATCTTTGTCTTCTGGGTGAACGAATCTGAGCAGCTTCGACCTTCGACTCGATCCACTATTGACGCAGAAGTCGATGCCTTATTTGTGAGCGCGATCACGCTTTGGGAGATTGCGAAACTGGTGCAACTTGGGCGGTTGGTGCTCACCTCTCCCGTCGAAGAATGGCTGGATCAGGCGCTGGCGTATCCCTTGGTTCAGGTGGTTCCGCTTTCCCCGCCGGTAGCCATCGAGAGCACCAGGCTGCCGCAGCCCTTCCACAAGGACCCGGCTGATGAGATCATCGTGGCCACGGCTCGATCGTTCAACTATCCACTGCTGACGTACGACGGAAAAATACGGGCTTACCCGTTCGTTTCGCTTGCTGACGAGCGGTAATCCACTCGCTGCTCCGCAGGGGCAAGGGTTTAGCGGCAGACGTTTTCGGTCAGTGGCGGGATAGTAGAGGGCATGGGAGCCGCTTCTTCGCCTGCGGCGGGGACCGGCCACGGCTTATCGGACAGGACGGTGCGTTCGTAGGTGATGATTTCCCAAATTTGGGTATCGGTCAGATCGGGAAACGCTGGCATGCCACCGATCGCCACGTGCTCCCCGCCTTCGCGCTTCGGGTTGCCGTATGGAACCCCGAGACCACATGATCCGTGTCGAACGAAGGCGATCTGCTCCTCGGGCTTCAAGAACGTCAACTCGGCTTGACCCTTCCACAACGGGCGGCCGACGCCACCTTCTTCTTTTCCGGCGCCGTTTCCGAGATGGCAACTTGCACACTGCGAGGCGTACAACTTCGCACCGGCCACCTCAGGAGTATCAACCTTGCTCTTCGGGGTGTTGAATACGCCAGCGAAGAAGAACGCCCAAATAGGCACGCCAGCCATCAGCACTACCTTGGTAATGCGGGCAAATGCCAAGCCTTTGATTGGTGCCGGTGCGGATGGCTTTGGAATGGCCGTTTCCGCCTTCGCAGGGGCAGCCGATGCCACCGGCGCCGCAGCTACTTCGGCACCCGTTGTCGCAACGCTTGCGGCTGGAGCGGCGGGCGCGGCAGAACCACCATCGCCACCGCCAGCAGCGGCAGCACGCTTTGCTTTGGAGCGAGCAAGTAGGTGTTCTGGAATCTCGGCCACTGCAGTCCTCCGCAGATTGGAAACAAAAAGTCAACTAGTAAGAAAGTGCCCGCGACAGTACGACAAACCAGCAGCCGAATGACGGAACTAAGTTGACCATGCTAGGCCGCGATCCGCCCGCTAGTTAAAAGGATCTTGCCAGCATCGGCCGTAGTGCTACCAAACTGCTACACGACTGATCGGAGAGTCGGTCTCAAGTGAGGTGTCCGGGGAGATGCCGTGATAAACCAAGGGGTGCCGATCCAGGTTTCTGCCTGGACAGGGCTTGTGAATCAAATCACAAGCAACACCATTCCCTAGTCAAAACTGCATCATCACCGCCCGATTCTCCGTTCGAGGACCACATGACCGCCTTCCTCAGTTCTTTCATAGCGCTCCTTCTGGGTTGTGGCTTGGTTGCTGCGTATGCAAAACGCCGTCCAGTTGGCACTCCAACGACGTGGGGCGAGGCGATTGTCTCAGCGGTCTTTATCTTCGGCATGCTGTTTTTGGCCTACGGAATTGTTCCGCATCAGTTTTTGAACTGGGCTGACTCCGAGCTGAAGTGGCGCCCTGATGCCTACGGAATCCCGGTGGGCTGGTTCGGCAAAGACGGATTCCTTGGCAGTCGTGGCCTTGGTAACTCGAAAAACGTGGTGTTCGGTGACGGGATAACCTTCTTCGGTCGTGGCCGAGTGCTCGTCAGCAAAGAAACCATCCGAGACATCCTTGCGGCGAATATCTACATCGTGTTTCTCGGCGCCCAGATCAAGATCTGGGCCAACTGGCAGAACCGGGGCAAGGTCGCCGAAGCGAAGCTCAAAGCGATTCCAAGTTCCAGTACATATGGCCGTCCTTTGGTGAAGAAGGCATGACCACGATGAACGGCAAGATGATCAAGGTGCACCATGGCTGATGCCAACCCGCCGCTTCCCTACTTCCCGGGCGAATACGTCTTGGCCGAGATTTCGGTCGATGCGTTAAACAAGTCTGTCAAGCCGAAGCAATTCCTCCATATCGACCAGTCCGAGTGCATTATGTGCGAAGGATGCGTCGACATCTGCCCGTGGAAGTGCATCCACATGCTGTCGGCAAACACGGTCGCAGACGCGGTCGATGTCGTGGCGCCCGGAACCGATCCCGACGATCACGTCATCTTTGTCGTCGATGAAGACGTCTGCACCCGTTGCGGATTGTGCGTTGATCGATGCCCGACGGGCGTCATCATCATGGGGAAAGCAGGTGTTGCCCCTCGTGACGGCGATCAACACATGCGAGATAACAAACACGGCTACGGCTATGGCATGCGGCTGTAGTGCACTAAGAGCAGCGCATCCAATGAGCACCTCACCTACGAACAACAACACGAACAACCTACGAACATGAACAACGAAGCAACGAACACCCCGTTCAGGAGCAACTGATGGCAACCCCAATGCGACCAACACCGAAGGAGAAGTTGACCGAAGCGGTTGGCAATATCCAAGGTTCGCAAGCCTGGAACTCGATCTTCCGACCTGGTTCAATCTTCCGCAAGGGCTATACCGATAGTCCTCGTAACCGTTCGTACGTGATCATGAACTCGTTGCTCTATCACCTGCACCCGGTGAAGGTGAAGCGCCACGCGGTCAAGGTCAGCTACACGTTGTGCCTTGGTGGGCTGAGTTTCTTCTTGTTCATCGTGTTGACGTTGACGGGCATCTTCTTGATGTTCTTCTACACACCCGAGGCAGCCAAGGCCTATGGCGACATCCAGTCGTTGCACACCTCAGTTGCCTTCGGATTGCTCGTGCGCAATATGCACCGATGGGGTGCCCACCTCATGGTGATTGCCGTGTTTATGCACATGGCCCGCGTGTTCTACCACGGTGCGTACAAAGCCCCTCGCGAGTTCAACTGGGTCATCGGCGTCATCTTGTTGACCCTGACCTTGCTGCTGTCATTCACGGGCTACCTGCTTCCTTGGGATCAGCTGGCACTCTGGGCCGTAACCGTCGGTACCAACATGATCGGATACACGCCGGTGTTTGGTGGTCAATCCAGATTCGTGTTGCTCGCAGGCAAAGAGATTGGGTCCGGGACCCTCTTGAGATGGTACGTACTCCACGTGTTGCTGTTCCCGTTCATCATCGTCATCTTCATGGCGATCCACTTCTGGCGTGTCCGCAAAGACGGCGGCATCTCCGGTCCGCTCTAAGACAAAGGTACGAACATGGCTGATATGGAAGAAATCCTCCGCCGCTCGGCCGAGGCAAAAGCGAAGAAGCTTGCGGAGAAGGGTGGTGCACAAGCACCTACCCCGGAGGCAAGCGCGCCAGCCGAAGATGCTGCAGCGGCAGCCTCATACGCCGACGCCGAATCGACAGGCAAAATCCCTGCTCACCTCCTTGCTCGCAGCGCTGGCGCGAAAGCGTCCAAGGCTGCTGGTGGCGATGCTCCGAGCGAAGGCGGCGGTGTTGCCGTTCTGGACAAACCGTCGGCCGGAGCCGTGGCAGCTGCCGCAGCGTTGCAGGCTCCTGTTGGTGGTGGCTTGGTTGGCCCCGCTGGTCACACCCAACGATTGCTCACGGTCGTTAAGGCTGGATCGATCCAAGATGTGAAGGCAGTGCCGACCGATAAGGTCAGTACCTGGCCGCATCTGTTGATCGGCGAGTTTGTGGCGTCGCTGGCATGTCTCACCGTGCTGATGGTGCTGTCCGCATTAGTCAACGCACCGCTGTTGGGCCTCGCTAACTACAACCAGACTCCAAACCCTTCTAAGGCCCCGTGGTACTTCCTCGGCCTCCAAGAATTGCTCACCATGTTCCATCCAATGGTTGCCGGTGTGACCATTCCAGGTATGGGTTTGTTCTGCCTGATCCTGGCGCCGTATTCCGATAAGAACCCATCCAACAAGCCTGAGGATCGCAAGGTCGCAATCAGCTTGTTCACCGTGTTCATGATGTTCTGGGCCGTGTTGGTGATCATCGGGTCGTTCTTCCGTGGTCCCGGCTTCAACTTCATCATGCCGTGGCGTACCGGCATTTACTTCGAGCTCTGAGTTGTCAGGAGATTTCACATGAGCACTGCAGCAATTCTTGTCATCGCCGTGGGTGTCCTAGCCGTGTTGGCTATCGGCTTCTTGGTCACCACTGCTCGGAAGACTGATCGCAACGCCGCCGTTGGTCTACTGGCGCGCGAAACGGTCAAGCGCGATCGTTCACGCTCGGCTGCTGTTGAAAGTAAGGCCGAAGGCGAATCGTTTCTTCCTGCGACGGTCACCGGCCGCGAAGTTGAACGAGCAGCGGGTGGTTCGGTCGTGGTGGTTGAACGTGCTCCTGCCATCCCGCGCCCAGCGATGGACGCCGATCAGTTGGGCGTTGCTCGTCGTCAGTTTCTCAACCGCGGCATCATCACGATGTTCATTCTGGGCTTGGGATCATTTCCCGGTCTCGGCGTGATTGCCTTCCTGTGGCCTAAGTTGAGCGGCGGCTTCGGCGCCAAAGTGAACGTCGGAAAAAAAGCCGACATCCTTGCTGCGATCGATGCAAAGAAGGAGCCGTTCTATAACGCCGAGGCCCGTAGTTATATCGTGCCGTATCCCGCCGAGGCACTCGGCAAAGCCCGTGCCGTCTATTCGGGTGGCGTTATCACCGGTATGGAAGCAGGCGTTGCCGCCGTGTACCAAAAGTGTGTGCACTTAGGTTGCAAGGTGCCATGGTGCGGAAGCTCGCAATGGTTCGAATGCCCATGCCACGGCTCGCAGTACAACCGAATCGGTGAGAAGAAGGGTGGACCTGCGCCACGCGGTCTCGATCACTTCGCTGTGTCGGTATCTGAAGATGGAAG
>JANMEI010000899.1:0-2397 GCA_031376865.1 Acidimicrobiia bacterium
TCAACGGCGAGATCTACAACTACCAAGAGCTTCGGCGCGAGTTGGAAGCAAAAGGCGTACGCTTTCGTACCAGTTCAGATACCGAGGTGCTGCTCGAAGCATTTCGATTGTGGGATACCGCCTGTTTTGCGCGGCTCCGCGGAATGTTTGCGTTGGCGGTGTTTGCTCAGTCGACCCAGCGCCTAGTGTTGGCGCGGGATCACTTTGGGCAGAAGCCCCTCTTCATTGCTGATCAAGGCGAACGAATCGCGTTTGCGAGCGAGTTGAAAGCCATCAGGGTGGTGCTGGACCGGGTTGAAGCAAACGACGAGGCACTCGGTGCGTCGTTGCTGTTCAACTGGATTCCGGATCATCTGTGTGCGATCAAGGGTGTGCACAAGTTGCCTGCCGGTTGTTTTGCTGAAGTCACACCCGGAACGACCCTGCGGACGACTCCGTACTTCCAGTCGATGGACTTGGTTGAGGGTGCTTCCAAACCGATTGACGCCGACGAACTGTATTCCATTGTTGAAGATTCGGTTCGTGCGCATTTGATCGCTGACGTGGAAGTTGCAACGTTCCTGTCGGGTGGTTTGGACTCGAGTTTGATCTCGGCGATCTCGGCCAGCCGCACTACAGACCTGCAGGCGTTCACCATTGCGTTTCGACCCGAAGATCAAAAGATCGAGGCGATGCCCGACGATCTGTTGTACGCCCGGAAGGTTGCGCTGAAGTTTGGGATCACCCTCAATGAAGTAGTGCTCGAACCGAACATTGTCTCAATGTTGCCCCAGATGGTGCACAGCCTCGACGAACCAATTGGTGATCCCGCCGCGTTGAATACGTTTTTGATTTGCCAGGGGGCTCGCGATATGAATCGTAAAGTCCTTCTGTCGGGTATGGGTGCCGATGAGTTGTTTGGTGGATATCGTAAGCACGCTGCATATCTACAGGCTGAACGATTCCGGCATTTGCCATCGATTGTTCAACGAGGTATCACCAGCGCAGCGCGACCATTGCCAGTTGTTGCGTTTGGTAAGGGACTTCGGACAGTGCGGTGGGGCAAGAAGTTCTTGCAGTTTGCTTCTATGCCCGGGGCGGAGTCTTTCCTGCGAAGTTATAGCTATTACGGCTCGGAAGATCTGTTGGCCCTGGGCGGATCGTCGTTAGTGAAACTGGTTGAACCAGTCCTTGCATCGCACGAGAAGACTTTCGCGGCAGCGCAGCATCTCGATCCTGTCAATCAAATGTGCATGGTCGATGCGCAGTGGTTTATGGCCGGTCTCAACCTCGCCTACTCCGATCGCGCGTCGATGCGTGCGTCGACCGAAGTGCGTGTCCCGTTCGTTGACATTGAAGTGGCCAAAGCCGCGTTCCGTTGTACCGATCAGCAAAAGTTGCGCCGCTCAGGAGCGTCGTTTGTCTCGAAGGCCATCTTGAAAGATGCAGCCGAACGCATTCTTCCGTCTGAAATTGTCCATCGACCGAAGGCTCCGTTTGCGGCGCCGCTTCGAGCGTGGATCAGTCGTGACCTTCGTTCGTCGATTACCGACATGTTGCCCAATGGTCATCTCGTCCAACGGGGTTTGGTAAGCAAGGCCGGAGTAGATCGCCTCATCCGCGAGGAGTTCAGTGGACAGCAGGATCGCTCCAAGGAACTGTGGCAGTTACTCACGATCGAAACGTGGCTCACCAACCTCAACGGCTGATACGAATAGTGTCAGGGCTTGTTAGGCGCTTGTCTCGCGTCGTCGGCTGATTCCGAGTAGGACCAAGCCGAGGATCGACATGCCGAGGCCAACGATTCCCGTTGACGCCGAGTTTGTTCCAGTGAGTGCGACCTGCTGTTTTCCGAGGACTTCAGTTTCGGGAGCCACGATCACAGGGAGCACCTTGATGTCGGCGACCGTTGTGACAACCGCTGGCGATGGGCTCGGCGCCACCGGGGGAGCGGCACTCGTCGGCGCACTCGTGGGAGTCGCCGTCGTGACTGGACCCAGCCGGTCTGGTGCGGTCGCTGGCACCGTAGCTGCCGCAACCGTGGTGGCAGCTTGGGTGGTTGGAGACTGAGTGGTCGGGGGCACCGTAGGTGACGCTGTTGTCGGAGCAACTGTGGTGGGAGCAACCGTCGTTGGGCTGACAGTGGTCGGGCTAGCAATCGTGGTGGTTTCCGTCACCGGGACCTCGTAGCAAAAGCCGAGAGGAGTAACGGAGTTATTGGTGCCGTCGTACAATCCGGGGTAGCCACCGCCGGGTGTCGAGGAATGAAGAAGATCAATCGAACCCCCGCTGGATGTGAAAGTTCCAAGCGATCCAACGGTAAGGGCAGTTGCTGCGGTGCCAAGCAAATCTTCGGAAAACTCTGACCGGTCCGATCCGACCTTGATCGCCCACTGTTGATTTGCTTCGTTTGCTGTG
>JANMEI010000918.1:0-5794 GCA_031376865.1 Acidimicrobiia bacterium
GGCGACACGGGGGCTGCGCCAACAATCAGTTCATCATCGAACTGGCTATGGCATGGCCTCGCCACACCGAGCATCCAACCGTTTCCGTTCAAGGAGAAACAACAACACCATGGCACAGAGCTGGACTTTCACGTCTGAATCAGTCACCGAAGGTCATCCCGACAAAATGGCCGACCAGGTCTCAGACAGCATCCTCGATGCAATCCTCGCCGCAGATCCAAACGCCCGAGTGGCGTGCGAATCCCTCTTGACCACCGGCTTGGTGGTTGTGGCTGGCGAGATCACTACGTCGGCATATGTCGACATCCCAAAGCTTGTCCGCGCCACCGTCAACGAAATTGGCTACGACCACGGTGATAAGGGCTTCGACGGTCATACGTGCGCAGTCATTGTTTCCATCGATGAGCAATCAGCCGATATTGCAATGGGCGTCGACAAGGCATTCGAAGCACGCACCGAACACGACATTGATGCCGAGCTCGATGCACAGGGCGCAGGCGACCAAGGAATGATGTTTGGCTACGCCTGCGACGAAACGCCTGACTTGATGCCGCTGCCTATTTGGTTGGCGCATCGCATGGCAGAGCGCCTCACTGCAGTTCGTAAAGATGGCACGCTTGCTTACCTTCGTCCCGACGGCAAGACCCAGGTCACGTTTGACTACACCGATGGCATCCCGACCGGGTTGAAGACAGTTCTGATTTCGACTCAGCACGCCCCCGGCATCGATCTGCAGAAGACGTTGCATCATGATCTGATGGAACACGTCGTGAAGCATGTTGTCCCAGAGCAATTCGCAAGCAATGATTACCGCTTCTTGTCCAACCCAACTGGCAACTTTGTGATCGGTGGCCCACACGGCGATACTGGCCTCACCGGTCGCAAGATCATTGTCGATACCTATGGCGGTGCTGCTCGTCATGGTGGCGGTGCATTCTCCGGCAAAGACCCCTCCAAGGTCGACCGCTCTGCTGCATACGCAGCGCGTTGGGTAGCCAAGCATGTCGTTGCCTCGGGTGCGGCAACGCGTTGCGAAGTGCAGGTGGCCTATGCCATCGGTGTTGCCCGGCCAGTCAGCTTGCTTGTCGAAACGTTCGGCACCGCCAAGGTCGATACCAACAAGATCGAAGCGGCCGTTAACGCAGTGTTCGACCTTCGTCCTGCCGCGATTATTCGTGACCTTGATCTGCGCAAGCCGATTTACAAGCAGACCGCTGCCTATGGACACTTCGGGCGATCGCTCCCAGGGTTCACGTGGGAACAAACTTCGAAGTTAGCCGAGTTCACCGCAGCGCTTGGTCTCTAGCGGCCGAGCCTGATCGAGCTGACAAGCTTGATCGGGTGAACGAGCCTTCCTAGATCCGCAACGGATCAACTTCGATTCTGACCCGCCCGGAAGGGCGGGTCATTTCTTTGTCGGCAATTGCGTCGGCCAGCGTTGCAATCGTCTGTGTCCGTACCAAATACTTTCCGTCAACTGGCCCACTGACTTCCAGGCCGGGTACGGCTCGCAGCAGTTCCGCCCAGGCCGGTGCCGCTGCACCGCTGATAACGGCAAGCGACCACGTAGGAGGAAGTCTCAGTGCTTGTCTCACCGCTAATTGTTCGGGGATCACGATGTCGGGGCTGCCGCGTAGAGCGGCTTGAATCACCGGATGGTCGGGCTGGCGGGTTTGGATAAACAGCGTGTCGGAATGGTGCGGCGATTGTGCACGAGTCTTTTTGCTGTTTACGAGACGCGCCGCCCGGGCTAACAGCACAAGGGTGTGTTCTTGTGCTCGTTGTCGAGGGGCCAGTAATTCGGAATCCAGATCCAAAAAAATCACCGCCGATGCCCGATCAACGCGATGCAGGAGCGCTTCGGTCCCGACCAGCACAGCGGTATCCGGTAACTGTTCAACTGCAGCTGTCACTTCGCCAACCGGCCGGCCCGCCAGCGATTCCAGTTCTTCGCGAGCACGGCTGGTGCCCATGCGGAGGTTCTTCATCCGCCCACCTCCGCATTCAGCACACACCACTGGCCGCACATGCGAGCACCGAGGGCACCTCAGCTCAGACACCTCAGTAAGTTGCTGTACAGCGGCTCCACACGTCTCGCATGCCGCCACGGTGCCGCATGCTGTACACCCGAGCATGCGGGCGCGGCCCGTTCGATTCAAGATGCACAGAACGCGTTCATCAGTACGCAGGGCAGTGATCATCTTTGCCGCGTGGGCGCCTGAGGCAACCAAGCCGGTGCGGCCCGGTTCTTCGTTGCTCCGGTCCACCAGTTGGATCGCCGCCCAGCCAGCTTGTTCGGTTCTTCGTTCGAGCGCCCATGCGTCTCGTTGCGCTGCGTGGAGCGCTTCCAACGTGGGTGTCGGCGACGTAAGCAGGCATGGTACCTGGAGACGGCGAGCCCGTTCGATCGCCACGTCGCGTGCGTTCCACGTGGGAGTGCGTTCGTCTTGATGCGACTCGTCGTGCTCGTCGAGAACAAGCACCACGCCGGGATCGTCGATGGGGGCAAAGGTCGCGGCGCGTGCGCCCACAACGACGCATCCGCCAGCTGCCGCCATTGCCCAGTCTCGTGGGAGTAAGGCCGTTGGAATGCCGAGTCGTTGCAGCCGACGGCTCAGCACTTCGGCGACAGAATTGGCGGGGGCGATGATGAGCGCACCTCGCGAACCGCCCCACCTGATTGTTTCGAGAATGAATCCGAATCGATCAATGGTGGGCGGAGTCCGAATAACTTGCGTGCCACCTTGCGCCAATGCGCTTGCGGCGAGCTCGGCGAGTTCGTCGTTGTTGGGAACCGAAATAGCTGGTAGCTGGCGACGAGGTTGGAGGAATCGAACCGCTGTGGGGGGACTGGTAAATCGCAGCACGTTGGCCGATCGGCCGCCCCAGCGCCACGCTGCCCACATGGCGAGATCAATCACGTTCTTCGGTGCGCCCAATCCGCGTACTTTGGCGATCGGACGAATCGTTACCCCTGGCGGAGGTACAACATCGGTGGCGAGAACCCATCCGCCAATCCGACGGCCGTGAAGTTCTATGCGTACTTCGGATCCCACTTGCACCAAATCGGCGCCAGCGAGATGGTCGGGCACTTCGTAGTCAAAGACTTTGCCGATGGCGGCTTCGTCGGGGAGGACCCGGACGTACCGGGTCATCGTTGCAGGCTCACCTAGGACCCGTTGGCAACGCTGAGGATGAACCCCAACACACCAAGTAGCAACACGACCGTTCCGATAATGCCGCAAATACGGCCAGTTTTGTTGTTGCTCGGCTCGGGCCATCCTGCAGCTACCGCATCGCGTCGAACTCCATTGCCCATAATCCAGGCCACCGGTCCAAGAATGGGGCCAAAGCAGAAGAGGATGAGGACCAAGCTGAGGATGCCCATGATCAGCACCGTATTGCCTCGCGATTCGAACGGGCTCTTCGGCGTGGCGGTGTACACCGGAGCATAAGTACCCGGCTGGCCGTACATCATCTGACCATAACCTGGCTGACTGTATCCTGGCTGAACGCCATACGGAACCGTCCCATAAGGAACTGCCCCATAGGGCGCGCCTCCGTAAGGTTGGGGTGCTCCCCATGGTTGGGCCCCGTAGGGCTGTGCTCCATATGGTTGTGCTCCATATGGTTGTGCCCCGTACGGCTGAGGCGCTCCTCCGTATTGTGGTGCTCCGTAGGGCTGAGCAACTCCGAACGGCTGATCTCCGCTTGGCTGGATAGTTGGATACCGTTGTGGAGATGGCTGCGGCACCTGAGGTGCCGGCGACGTCTCCGATGAGGAGCCCCCGGTGGACTCGGATCCCGTTGGTTTGTCGGATTCGGCTTGCTCGACGCCTGGCCATGCTTGCGGCGTCGGTCCAGCAGGCGGAGCAGGTGATCGAACCGGCTGCGACCATTCGAGCTGCGGAAGCACAAGTGAAGACGTACCGGCACCCGAGGAAGCGATGGCGGGGAGTGCTGGCTCTTCCACGAACGCTTGAGATGGCGGTGGTGGCGGTGACGAGGATGGTTCTGCCGAAGGAGTGTCAACGAACTCCAAGACGAGGTCGGGCTGCGGTTCTGATTCGGGCTGCGGTTCTGGTTCGAACTGCTCTATGGTTTCGAATTGCGCGACGGGCTCGGGCTCTTCGTCATGATCCTGGTCTTGCCTATCGAGCACAGGATCTTGGAGGGGAGCATCAGGCGTCGACACGTCAGGTATCGCTGCCTCAGGGACCAACTCGCCGTGTTCGTTTGGGTCCGGTGCCCACCATCCGCCGGGCTGATTGTCCTGCTCCACGCCATGAGCTTACGAGGTGGTTTCAGGTATGCGCTACCAACGCCGCTGATGGTCGCCCGTCCAGCTCGATCCCACCTCGGGTCTGAGACTGTTACAAGCGACAAACGGAGAGCTGATTGAGCCAATCGGTTGCTGCGCGCAAAACTGGATCTGCCGAATCGCCAATGTGGTTCCAGTCTGGTGTCACCGCCACATCGGGCGAAATAGGGCCTTCTTGGGCTACCAACGTGCGATCCGTCATCGCCGCGTTCGACACGAGGATGATTGCACTGTCGGGCAAGGTGCCAACGGAGTCGAAGGTGGTCAGCCCTAACGATGGCTCTCCGAATGATCGCACTCCGGGTGCTCCTTGGCCCCGAAACGCCAACACCAGCGCTTCACCCGCTGAAGCGGTGAGGCCGCTCATCAGGATCGCCACTGCAGGGGAAGGTGCCGGTGGAGTTCCGATGTTGAAGGGATTCGCAACGGTGAAAACGGTGTAGTCCTCCGGTTGAGCCCCTGGCCGGTTGACGCCAAACACTCCGTCTCGATAGCTCCACCGTTCGGTGATGCCAGCAGCATCGATCTTGCCCATGACCAGCCCATTGGGACCCGGTTGATAGAGCGGTCCGGCGGCCGCCAAAATCGGGTACACCCATCCACCTCGATTTCGACGAACGTCAATTACCCAACCACAACGAGGTGTAGAGCTGGTTTGACGGATTGACTGGTGAGCCTGCGAAGCGTATGCGCGCTGATCTTCTTCGGTCCCCAGAAGGCCAGGCAGCTCAAGATATCCAATTCGATCGCCAACCGTTTTTACGATGGCGGGATCTTGCTGCGGCGTACTGACCAAGGTGAACGTACCCTTCTTGATAACCAGGTTGACCTTCCGTGTTTTGCCACCGTTTGCCTTGCGAGTCACGGTCAACCGCAGTTGATCGGCAATTTTGGTCTTCTGCGGAATGGCAACAGCGTTTCGGGCCGCCTTTGGTTGTCGACCCTCGACTAACTCGATCCGGTCACCAAGTTTGAGACCGGCCGTCGCAGCGGGGCCACCGTCAGTAATGGATACCACCACCCTGCCCGGCCAGGTTGCCAAGAACCCGTATCCGTTTGCTACACCCTGGGTAATCTCCGTTGCACGTACGGGAGCACGAAACGATGCATGTTTATCTTCAAGTTTCGCGAGCACCTTGCTGATGATCGGGTAGGTATCTGGAATGGTCTTTGCATCCCTGCCAGCTGTTTCGGCTTCGGCGCGAATCTGCGTCCACGGGACCTGTTTCCGGGACAGAGACTGCGCTTCAATGAACTCGAGAGCGAGTAACAGGTAATTCTGTGGCGAAGGGAGTGCGACCGTCGTCGCCGGTGTCTCGGATTGGGCCGGCACGGCCGTTGGATTGGCGACACAGAGTAATCCGCACAGTGCGGCGAGCGACAGACCTATTCTTGGTCGGAGTTTTGGTCCCGTGAACTTCATTGTTGGGTCATCATGGTGCATGAACACCACCACGGTGAACAATCCAATCA
>JANMEI010000192.1:0-1480 GCA_031376865.1 Acidimicrobiia bacterium
GGCGAGAGGCGCCGCTGTTTGCCGAGCGTCCCATCGCTGGCAGATACGACCGAATCGGTTTCCGGGTGTTCGTCCACACGAAGAAGTCGCCGCCCAACTGCAAATAGCGCAATGAGCATTAACGCCGAAGCCACCAACAAGTGAGACGTCAACGAGATGTCCGCTTCGGCAATGCGCGATGCCGCTGCTCCCCCCACAACCGTTCCTAAACTCCACAAACCATGAAGACGATTCATCACCGGTGCGTGTCGTCGAGCGCTGAGCCACGAGGCCTGCAGGTTCATAGCCACATCGACAAAAACATCGAACGTCATCATCAACAGCAGACCAATCAAGAACACGGGGACGCCTTGCGCTAACCCGATTAACGGTAAGGACCCACCCAAAATGGATCCGCCGAACATCACCACTCGCCGGGTTCCAAAACGACGAATCGCCGGGCCCACAAGGGCACTTCCGACCACCCCGATGATTCCAGCAATCGACAGCAGTGCCCCGATTCCGCCGGTACTGACGCCAATCCGTCCGCGAATTTCCGGCAGCCGAGGCATAAACGAAGCAAACACAGCCCCGTTCAAAAAGAACTGCATGGCCACAGCTACAAGCGCCCGCTGATCCGTTCGTGAGAATCGCTCAGGCGACGTCACGACAGAATCAACAGTGCTATGCATACTTAGGTTCACGGTGGATTCAGACACAACGAACACTTCACGCTGATAACAACAAGTTGTCGTTAATTGCCCGGGGACGGAGTTTTAGCCAGGTCAGCCAAGAACTCCATGTTGTTGCGAGTTGCCTTCATACGATCCATCAACAGTTCGAGGCCCTTGGCTGCCGAACCGTCTTCGGAAAGACCGTTCAGTACGCGTCGCAAGCGGTAGATGACCTCAAGCTCTTTGCGATCAAAGAGCAACTCTTCGTGTCGGGTTGACGACTCGTTAACGTTGATAGCCGGATAGATACGCTTCTCAGCCAGACGACGATCGAGGCGCAATTCCATATTGCCGGTACCTTTGAACTCTTCGAAGATAACGGTGTCCATGGTGGACCCCGTTTCGACGAGCGCAGTGGCGAGGATGGTGAGCGATCCGCCCTCTTCCACGTTTCGAGCAGCACCGAAAAACTTCTTCGGTGGATACAGGGCACCGGTATCGATACCGCCCGACATGATGCGCCCGGTAGCCGGGGCGGCCAGGTTGTACGCACGCGCCAGACGGGTAATACCGTCCAGGATGATCACCACGTCGCGACCCTCTTCAACGAGACGCTTCGCCCGCTCCAGGCACAACTCGGCGATCATCGTGTGTTCATCTGAAGGCTTATCAAATGTGGACGCAATCACTTCGCCCGCAACCGTGCGCCGCATATCGGTAACTTCTTCAGGTCGCTCGTCAACCAACAAGACCATCAGATGGACCTCTGGGTTGTTGACTTCGATCGACGAAGCGATCTGTTTCATGATGGTGGTCTTGCCGGCCTT
>JANMEI010000925.1:0-2620 GCA_031376865.1 Acidimicrobiia bacterium
AGAGCAACACGACGACGGCATGGATTTGGCCGAGGATCACACCTCTGCCACGTTCTTTGACCAAAACCAGTAGGCGCTGAATAGCCGTGTTAAGGCCCTTTATCGTCGATGTCGCTGATCTGATTCATCGGCCAGGAGCTCGTCGCACCGAGGCCCGCACGGGAACCACAGGTGCGATGCAAGTAGCGGAAACGCTGGTGGCAGATGGCGCAACCCTGACGGTCGAGGCGAAGTTTGAACCGGTCGGCAGTGGCGTTTTGGCCACTGGCTGGGCTGCGGTGCTGTGGAATTCCAACTGTCGACGGTGTGCGGTGCCGGTGTCGGGGACGACAAAATCCCCATTTCAGGAAGAGTTTGACGCCAACGGATCGATCGATGGGGATACCTACCCAATGAAACACGATCAGGTCGATCTTGAGCTGGTCTCCCGAGAGGCTATTCTCTTAGACCTGCCGTTAGCCCCTCTCTGTCGAGAGGACTGTGCAGGTCTGTGCCCAACCTGTGGCATTGACCTGAACGAAGGTGCGTGTGATTGCGCACCGTCAACAGCAGACCCCCGTTGGTCAGCGCTTACTGCGCTGGACTTCGGCACCGAATAGTCCTGAGGAAGGTTGATCTGCCATGGCAGTTCCCAAGAAAAAGCGATCGAAGTCAAAGACCCGTAAGGGTCGTGCCAGCAACTGGAAGCTCACTGCTTCGGCTCGCAGCGTGTGCCCTCGTTGCACCGTCGTGAAACTGCCACACGTGGTGTGCCCCAGCTGTGGTTGGTACAAGGGCCGTCAGGCCATCGACGTCGCATAAGTCACGTCGAACGTTGGTCCTTTCGTGAGTTTGCCTGTTGCCATCGACGTTGTCGGTGGCGATCACGCGCCCGCTGCCATTTTGGATGGTGCCCGTCAGGCAGCAGCTGAGGGAATCAACATTGTGTTGGTTGGTCGTCAGGCCGACCTGGTTGGCCATGACCTGAGCGGGTTTGAGTACGTCGACTGCTCTGAAGTGATCGACATGGACGAAGACGGCGCTCGGGCGGTTCGCACCAAAAAAGACTCGACGCTGGTGCGCGCTGCCGAGTTGGTGCGTGATGGCCGCGCGGGTGCATTCCTGTCCGCTGGCAACACCGGTGCCACCATGGCCAGCGCGTTGTTGCGGATGGGTCGGATCAAGGGCGTGCATCGTCCGGGTATCGCCACACCTATTCCCGTGCCGGGGTCTACGCCCACGGTGCTGCTCGACGCGGGCGCTAACGCCGAGTGCACGCCGGCATACCTCATCCAGTTCGCTCAGATGGGCAGTGTGTATGCGCGCCAACGATTTGGCATCGCATCGCCCCGGGTCGGGTTGCTGTCGATCGGTGAAGAAGACGGCAAGGGCAACCAACTGGCGAAAGACACCAACGAGTTGCTGCGAGCTGGCGTTGCTGGCCCCGATGTGAACTTCATCGGCAACGTTGAAGGCCGAGACATCATGAGCGACGATGTCGATGTGGTCGTTACCGATGGTTTCACCGGCAACGTCGTGTTGAAAACCCTCGAAGGCGGCATGAAATTTTTTGCCGGACGAGTGTTTGAAGCTCTGGTGTCCACGCCCGAAGCCAAAGAAGCATCGAAGGTGTTGCTGCCGCAGTTGATGCCGCTGGCCGAAGCACTTGATCCGTCCACATACGGTGGCGCGATGTTGCTTGGCACTGATGGTGTGTGCATCATCAGTCATGGTTCCTCCAGTGCCACTGCAATTCGTAATGCTGCACGGGTGGCCCGCGACATGCGAGATGCCGATCTGGTGGGCGCCATTCGGGCAGCGATAGCAAACGCGCCAGCGCTGCCCGACAAACCAGCTGCCTAGCGCTTTACTGAGCCTTGGCTGGCTTGGTCGGCTTCACACCGTTGACCATGTTGGTGACATGCTCACGAATCTCGGCTTCGGTCCGATCTGGATGTTCCACTTTCTCTTCGGCAACTATTGCGTCGATTACCTTGTTGAGGTCGACCCCGTTATCAGCAGTCAACTGAGCAATAGTCTTGCCTGATTGATGAGCAGCTTTCAGCTCGGCTTCGGTCATTCCCAGTGCCTTGGCGATCGTTGCGCTGTGGCGTCCACCACGTTTGCCATCGGGCCCGCGTCGTCCGCCGGGGCCCCCGCGTCCTTCCGGTGCCTTTTCTAGAAGTGCTTTGGCGACAGCGTCAGCTTGGGTTTGGTTGATGGTGCCCGCCGCTACTAGCGGAGCAAGTATCTCTTGCAAACCGGCATTGCGAGATGCGGTTCGTTGGTCCGAAGTTTGCGCTTCGGGAGCGGCGGTCGCTGGAGCTGGTGTTGTAGTTGGCGTTGTGTCTTGGGCTGATGCAATGCCGGCGCCACCGGCGATAAGGCTGGCGGTAATGCCGACGCCTGCGATCAACTGACGAAGATGCTGTTTCATGAGGTTTCCTTTGGTGAGCGCAGTCGATGTCGACTGGTGAAAACCATCGTGGGGGTCTGAGGTAAAACCCGGACCCACGGAAAGTAACGGCAGGTTCGGTAGTTCGTAAGTGCTTGGTGAGGATCCGATGGCAATCCGATGAGGCGAACTAGATGTGTAGTTTTGTGGGGTGCGACTGCTGACGTGGAACCTCAATGGGTTGGA
>JANMEI010000934.1:0-3961 GCA_031376865.1 Acidimicrobiia bacterium
CAGCGGTCGATCTGACTCATGTCCGATCGCGGTCACAACGGGCACAGGTGCTGCAGCGATCGCTCGGCATAAGTATTCGTCGCTGTAAGGAAGGAGTTGTGTTCCATCTCCACCGCCTCGTGCCAACACGATGACCTCTACCCCAGCAATACCAATTGCCCGTTGGAGACCATCAAGCAGGGACTCCGCTGAACTTTGATTGGCAACGACATACTCAACGGGGTAACCCTTGAACCGTTGATCGGTGATGGTTTGAAAGTCGTGTTTGACAGCAGCGTCGTTTCCGCACACCACAACAACCCGACGAGGAAGCATCGGGAGTACCTGACGGGGACGTTCCAAAATTCCATCAGCGCGCAAAGCTTCACGTGCTTGCTCGATCAACGCCGCAACGGCTCCAGCACCCACCGGCACAACCGAATCTGCCATCAGGGTGAGGCGACCCGATGATTGGGCCGTGTCGATCATGCCGGTGACCACCACACTTTCACCAGCAACCACATGGCACCACCGTGCTTTGCTTTGGGTCACGGTGACGCTGACCTGCGAGGCGCGTTCTTTCAACATGAAGTACGTCGCAGACCGCTGCACCCGAACATCGTGCACCTCGCCGGCCACTGCGATCTTGCCAAGGCCGCTCAAGGCCCGCTTCATTTCGTGATGGAGACGTGTGACGGTGAGCGTTTTGAGTTCGGGGACCGTTTTGAGTTCGGGAAGCGCCTTGGCAGCGGGGGGAGCTACCGGCACTTCTTGGGTTCCGAACAGGTCGGGCTGGCGATCACGAGACGGCATGTTGGTCTGAGGCTAATCACAACTCAGCAAGTAAGGGTTTCAACTTGGCGGCAACGGTCTCTATCATGGAGGTACACCACCGAGGAGTCACCCGTGCCAAACCAAACCGTTGACAGCAATGTCATCACCGTCACTTCCCAAGCCCTAACCATGGTGCTTGAGGCTCGTTCAGCCGAGACTGATGCCGCATCGCTTGCATTGTGGCTCGAAGCAAATCCAGCGGCTGGCGGCAAGTTCCGTTATGACATGTGGTTCGAAGCAGCCGACGCGGCCAAAGCCGATGCGGCCGTCGTCACACTTGACGGCGTTCGGATCGTTATCCCTGCCGACTCGGTTTCGCGGTTACAAGGCGCCACGCTCGACGTTGCCACCGACGGCTCCGGAATGGTGTTGTTAAATCCTAACGAAGCAGCGGAAGCCCCCAAGCCCTCTGCCAGCGCTGAAGGAGCAGACCTGTCAAGCCCGCTCGCGCAGCAGGTGTTGTCGGTCATCGAGCAAAGCGTCAACCCATCGATTGCCGGTCACGGCGGGTTCGCCCAGCTGGTTGCAGCCGAAGGGGACACCGTATGGGTTCGATTGGGTGGTGGCTGCCAAGGATGCGCTGCGTCAAAGATGACCTTGCGTCAGGGTATCGAAGTGGCCATTAAAGAAGCGGTACCCGCAATCATCAACGTTATCGACGTCACCGATCATCAGTCAGGCGACAACCCGTATTACAAGTAGGCAGGCAGTGTCGCGGTCGAAGTAGCTCGGCTCGTCCTGCGGTGCTAGACCGCAGGTATGGCTGATTTACTCCCTCTCGACCCCGATCAACTGCTGTCCACGACTCGGGCCGTTCGCAAGCGCCTCGATTTCGACAAGCCGGTGCCCGAGTCGATCGTGCGTGAATGTATCGACGTTGCGTTTCAAGCACCAACTGGTTCAAACCGGCAGGGCTGGCATTTTGTGGTTGTCGGCGATCCCGCCAAGAAGCAAGCGCTTCAAGACATGTACGGCCGGGCGTTTGATCCGTATGTCAATGCGCCGGCGCCCGCCTATGCCGATGGTGATTCACGAGGCGAGCGTGGCGACAAGGTAAAAGATTCGGCAACGTTCTTGCGCGAAAACATGCATCGTGCACCGTGGTTGGTGATTCCCGTTATGGAAGGCCGGCCGCCAGCCGATCCGGGCGCCTTCATGCAGGCCAGCATGTGGGGTTCGCTGCTGCCCGCATTTTGGAGTTTCATGCTTGCGGCACGTGCCCGCGGCTTGGGTACTGCGTGGACGACGTTGCATTTGCCGTTCGAGGAAGAGGCCAGCGAATTGTTGGGGATTCCGTTTAAGAAGTTCACCCAGGGCGGGCTCACACCGCTTGCTTATACGGTTGGTACTGATTTCAAGCCCGCTCCACGCTTAGATAGCGCACCGCTCATCCACTTCGACACTTGGTAAGCGCTGTTCGAGTTTGTAACTACTGTCAGTCGTCGTAGGAGTGGCGGGGCACGTACCCGCCCATTCCCATCGAACGGGACTCTTCTTCGTCCATTTCGGCAACTCCGCCGATAACTTCGGTCACCCACGGCAAGCGATCGCGCATAATGCGCGACACGCCGGCCTGCAAGGTGGTCGAGGACACAGCACACGAACTGCACGAGCCCTGAAGTTGTACCTCGACGACCCCGGTTTCGACATCGGCTGCGATCAATTGCAGGTCTCCGCCATCTTGTTGCACCACGGGGCGCATAAGTTCTACAACGGCCTGAACTGCCTTCAGGCGTTCGGCCCGCGCATCGTCGGACAGCACAGCAAGATCGGTCATATGTACATTCTGCCTCACCGGCGAGGTTTACACCACCGCCATAGGAGAAACTCTTCCTGCTCGGCAGGGGCATTTGTCACAGCCGTGGATTGGTCCGTTGCCTCCATTGCCCCTGCGGAGCAGTGAAGCTTTTGTCCGTTGCCTCCGTTGCCCCTACGGAGCAGTGAAGCTACCCTCAACATCATGCCCAAAGGACCCCGGTTATCTGTTGGCCAAGCGGCAACGGCGTGGTCCTGTCAGCGCCATGCAGCCAGGCTGCTTGACCCCGAGCAAACCCGGCCACGGACCGCAGACGGCACGTTTCGTCTTTCCAACGCCATTTCGGTAGCCATTGTTGATGCGCACCGCCAGTCCGAGGACGGTCAAAACGCTGATCACGGCTTGCTCACAGCACTAGAAGCGTGCAGCGCACCGCCAGAGTTGGGCCACGAGGAGGCCGCCCGGTTTGTCACGGCGATGGACGCGTACACCGATGCATTCGGTTCCGATGAAGCGGCTCGAGCCGTGTGCCTTCATGCCAAGTCCGAGAAACCGCTCGAGGTTCCTCTTGGTGATTGTGGCGCGGTACTCACCGGGCGGGTGTCGTTAGTGTTTAGTAACGAGCCGAGCAATGCCCAGGCCGGTTCGCTTACCATACGCTCACTTACGGTTGCCCCATTGGGCGGTGCTAGCGACGAGCGGGCCGATGCATTACGGCTCGCGGCGTTGGGGGCGACCGATGGCTCGGTCGTGCGGCTCACCGTCACTCCCACCGGATCAACTGCTCTCTCAGCTCGGTCGTTTACCCACGATGAGATTCGTGCTGCGTGGCGCGATACCGGCGACATGGTCGATGCCGCCCTGGCCGCAGGTGACGCTGCCGTTGCCTCCGCAGGATGGTGGTGCACCAACTGTGCTTTCGTTCGCCAATGTCCCGCAGTCAGTAACGAGCGGTTCATTGACCTCGTCGATGCTTACCCGGGCTCGCAAGGATGAGCATCGACCAGGTACGACCGGCGCTTGGCACCAAGTTCCAACCTGCTCCTGGCGTGTTGGTGTTAACCGCATCTCGATTGCGTGAGTTTGAAGCGTGCCGACGCCGCTACTTTCTTGCCAGCGTGCTCCGCCTCCGCACCGAAGGAAACTCCGATGCAACACTCGATCCATCCGGGGAATTGCCGATGGGTCGCGTTGAGTTTGGCAACGTATCTGCGGCAACTGTTGGATCATACGTACACGAAGAGTTGCATGCTCGACACGCAAACCCGGCGCTCCATCAACAAGCCACACCGGTGCGCGACGATCAACCTCCGCTGGCAGTGGTCGATCGGGCAGTTCAGCGTCACCTTGAGTTGTGCCCCGGTCAAGATGGGGCAACCTACCTTGGCGGTG
>JANMEI010000027.1:0-2894 GCA_031376865.1 Acidimicrobiia bacterium
GCCCTCAGTGTTCAAGTGGTTGAGTCGGTGCCGTTAGAGCCTCACGACGTGAAACTCACTGCGTTGATTCATCCGTCCACTCCCAACCCAACCCAATCCAACCCAATCCGCGCGTGAAACATAGATTTTCCGCGCGTGAAACAGTTGAACGGCCTCAAATTGCCATCTCAGACGCTCGACGCGCGCGTCGGTGTCGTTTTTGCAACCAGAGGCATCCGAGGATTTGCTGACGGTTTGATGTCGGCCGGTCTGGCGGCGCTGTTGGTGGGTCGAGGATTCCCTGAAAGCGCAATCGGACAAATCAGTACTGCGACATTGCTTGGATCCGCTTTGGCATTGGTGCTCATCACCAGATTCGCACCGGTCATGCGGCCCTATCGCGTGCTCCTGGTGATGTCAGCCTTGATGGTTGTCACCGGGGTGGTGTTTGCCACCAGCGCAAGTTTGTTGGTTCTCGTCGCGGTATCACTGCTTGGCCCATTGAACCCCTCAAGTGGCGACGTCTCGCCGCTGTTACCAGCCGAACAAACGGTTATCGGAGGTGCGTTCGAAGGAGCAGCGCGAACCCGGGCACTGGCGCGGTTTTCGTTGATTGCGCTGTCGGGCGCGTCCTGTGGTGCCTTCATGCTCGGTCCGATTTCCCACCTCGGCCAGCGATGGAATATGGCCGCTGATGGCGTTGCGCTGGTACCCCTGGTGTACGCCGCGGTGGGACTACTCGTCATACCTGCCTACATCGTGTCTGTTGGGAGGGATCGATCGAGTGCCGTGACTGCCCCGAGTCGGCTTGGCCCGTCGAGACGAGTGATCCGTGAGTTGACGGCGGTGTTTGCGTTGGACTCAGCCGGGGGTGGGATGGTGATCTATTCGATTATTGCGTTGTGGATGTTGAAGCGATTCGACTTTTCCGCTGGACGGGTGGGAGCAGTCCTTGGTCTGATGTCACTGGCATCGGCGACCTCCGCATTGCTTGCCCCCCGAATATCTGCGCGCATAGGTCTGGTAGAAACGATGGTCCTTACCCATCTTCCTGCCAACGTGCTCATCATCGCCGTAGCGTTTGCGCCCAACGCCACGGTGGCGGTCGTGTTGTTGGTGCTGCGATCTCTTTTGTCGCAAATGGATGTGCCACCCCGGGTGTCGTTTGTGATGTCGCTCATTACACCGGAAGAACGGAGCGCAGCAACGGCGTTTACCAACCTGCCCCGCAGCATTGCGACTGCCAGCACTCCACTGCTTGGAGCCTGGTTGCTCCAGCAGAGTTCGTTCGGCTGGCCGTTGATCGTCGGGGGCGCACTCAAGATCTCGTACGACGTGTTGCTATGGGTCAGGTTTCGGAGCCGGAGTGTTCGGTCGTAGCTCGCAGCCACGACATCATTACGAGTGTCAACAAGACAAAATGGAATACAAAGACTTCGATTGGGATGTTGGCGATTGGGCGGAACCCAGTCAACTCGTCCCGACTGAAAATGACGATTGGAGCCGATGCTTTAGTGAGCCATGCATTGACGAGTCCAACGACCGCCAGGCTGATCAACACGGCTAGCCAACACGTACGCTTACGAAATACACCTGTGTGCCACCTCCCTGTTTCGATGAATGCCAGGCCGGCAAGAAGTCCTAACGTGATGACGGGAAACTCGGGGACGTCCCAGTCAATGCTGCGCAGTAACCGATCGCCGGTCGAGGTAACTGACGACAGGCGGGTTCGCTCGATCCACAGCTCAATCAGCAGGATCAACCCAGTTGTGGCACCCACCGCGGCAATCAAAAATCGCTGGACCGGGCCAGATCGTTGTGATGGATCCATGGGAGGTACGTTTCCGGCGCCCGAACTGGGCAAACGAGAAGACAGAGCCTCGAAAATCAACAAACAGCACAACGGAAAAACGATGAACGACACCACTTCTTCAACTGGGTAATGGCGTGGCAAACGGAGCCCGCTTGTGTAGCGAGGCGAGTACCGCCATAACTCTCGATTGACAGCGATCTCGTTCACGAAACTCATCAGTGCAAATGGACCAATCAGCGCAAGGAACGCTTCCTTCGGGCGACGAACAACGCGTGCTTGACCCAAGAACTCCAACGGAGCGAATGCCAATACACATAACCCCAAGAGTGTGAAGTACTGGTATCGCTCGGTCATGACTCGTTCATTTCTGTGCAACCGTATCGCTCTAGGTGACCAGGACACGGCAGACTGCGAGGATGCGGATTGTTGCTGGTTCTGATCATGCTGGGGTTCACCTGAAAGAAACGCTGGTTGAGTACCTTCGAGGTCAAGGCCACGAGGTCACCGATCTGGGCACCCACAGTGACGATCGAGTGGATTACCCCGACTATGGATCAGCGGTAGCGGTAGCCGTTGTCGATGGCTCACACCAACTCGGTGTCGCCGTCTGCGGGTCAGGGCTTGGCATCGCCATGGCCGCCAACAAGGTTCCGGGAGGACGTGCTGCCCCCTGTCACGATGTCACCAGTGCGAAGCTCGCCCGTCGCCACAACGACGCCAACGTCATCTGCTTCGGCGAACGACTGATCGGTGTCGAAGTTGCCAAAGAGGCCGTCGATGCGTTTCTGGGCTCCGAATTCGAGGGTGGCCGACACGCGATTCGGGTCAAGAAACTTGGTCAACTCGACACGCAACTAGGGTGAGTCAATCGCCCTCGCCCCCAGCCGGACCTTGAAGGACTATGACGTGAACGACTCAGCTTTCTCAGCAGCATTCTCACCAGACACTGCGCTGTCAGCGCTACTGGGCAGAGAGCTTGAACGGCAAAACACCACGCTCCAATTGATCGCTAGCGAAAACTTCACCTCACCGGAAATCATGGCGGCGACCGGGTCGGTGCTGACCAACAAGTACTCGGAGGGCTACCCAAACAAGCGCTACT
>JANMEI010000040.1:0-9968 GCA_031376865.1 Acidimicrobiia bacterium
GACAGATCGTTCGTACACCTACGGAAAATCGTTGATCGGCACCGCCACAAACCCAAGTCGCGATTTGCCGTGGTCGTGGAATCTGACGCCTCAGTGAATGTCACCTGATTGAAGAAGTCATTCTGGAGAGGGCACCGCGATCCCCGATTTCATTTCGTCAGTCTCACCTAATAGAAATAACACATGAAGGCAATCCTCACACGGCGATGGCTCATCAGAGCCGGCATCGTGTGCCTCATTGGGTTTTGCTCAGCCTTGATTGGGTGGTTGTTTGTCGTTCCCGAGTATCGACCCTCACTACGGGAGGGTGAACGTTTCGGGCTAGATGTTTCTCATCATCAAGGCGCCATCGATTGGAACCTTGTTCGCAAAGATGGCATCGAATTCGCCTATCTGAAAGCAACCGAGGGTGGCGACTACGTGGACCCGATGTTTGCCCGAAACGCAACCGAAGCAACAGCAGCCGGACTTGATATTGGTGCTTATCATTTCTTCACGTTCTGTCGATCGGGGCGCGAGCAAGCCGAGAACTTCTTACGAGTGGCACCGCCACAAGCCGACTGGTTGCCACCGGTGATCGACATCGAATACGCAGGCAACTGCTCCAAACGCCCGACGACTCAAGAGCTGCGCACCGAGGTCGACGTCTTCGTTAACACCATCGAAGCCGCATGGGATGGCGAAATGACCATGTAAGTTCTGGACAACACCGAGTCAGACCACGGAATAGCCAAAGCACTCGGCCAGCCCCGTTGGAAACGAAGCCTGTTCCGACGCCCCAGTGGTGACGACTGGATCGTCTGGCAGATCTCCTTCCGAGCAAACGTGAACGGAGTGCCGGGACCAGTAGATCTCAACCTGGCCCGACCTCGCCCCTCGGACTGAATCTCAAACAGCCCCTCCACACCGACACACAGGGACCGCTGACAGTCCCTACTTCACACGGTTTGGAATAGGTCTTTCCAGATCGCTGGTGGGTTGTCGTGTTTGGCTGTGATGGTTTTGGTTTCGCTTCGGTAGATGTAGTCGCAGTTGAGGTGCGTTGGTGGCTTTTGGATACTGTTTTCGGAAACTCGTATGTACATCCGGTGCATGCCCAACTGTGCAAAGAGCTCCTGAAACGAGTTCAGTGCTTCGTCGGTCGGGTGTTGCTGTTCCGGGTCGTCTGGGCAAGCGAGGATTAGGATTGGAAACTTAATCCGGCGTGGGGAATAGTCCAACCCAACGCTGCCGATCGGACCAATCCGATTTTCGGTGACGCAGAAGCCTCCAAATGAATCGCCGCCTTTGGAATATTTCCCAGGGATTTTCGGTGAACGCACAATCTCGCCTTCAGCGAACGAAATCATTGCCGTTGCGGTACTTAACGGCATTCCACGTCCCTTAAACAGATCGAAAACTCGTTGCGTAGACGTGTATTGATAAAGATCAATGGAACGTTCGAAAATTTGCATCAGGTCGTGGACAAGTTTGGGTCCGGGCGGGTCATCTGACAGTAGTTCGATGAACATGTGGGCTCGCAGTCTTAGTTGAACAGGTAATGGAAGGGGCCGAACGGTGGCAACGGGACAGGGTAGTAGTTCGCTCGTGGTGGGCGTTGGGCCAAGCCTTCCCCGAATTGTTTGGCCAAGTATCCTGCTGCGTACAGAACGTCCCAGTTAGCTTCAAGAAGAATGTCAATCTGCTGCTCGGGAGTTTTCCCGGTCAGTGCCGTGATTACTGCTGGCCCGAGCATCGCCGTGGGATCCCACTTGGACAGTGTTTTTACTCCGAGATGCATCATGAGGGTGACGAGGACTGCGGCCACTACTTTCCAGTCAGCGACCCAGTAAGCAAAGACTCCTGCGCCTTGGTACTGGTAATACAGTTGTCCGATGTTTCCGGACACGCCCGGAATATGAACCGTTTGGACTGCTAAATTCGATGGCCAACCGGTGGCAGTGTCTGCAGCAGTCGGAAGACGAACCGGAACACCATTTCGATTCCAAGCTGTTTTGTACCTACTTATTTGCGACACTCCTAGTGCAATTGTGGAAGGGTAGAAGGCTTTGACTTCGGCAATGATCGATGGCGCCGCACACGATGGTGACGCGTTATCAATTCGCAACTTTCGCTCAGCGGTGAAGGAACCAGCCGGCGCTCCGCCTGTCAGTTGACCGAGGGTGCATTCGATCGATTTGCCAGTGCCGACGCGACTGGCAATGTCTTGCTGAACGAGGTTATGGAGAAAATTGAACGCAGCAAACACGTACCCGAGGCAACCAGCACGTCCGTTCACTCCGGGTGCGCAGTATCGCCAAATCGACTTGATGACCTGTTGAAACGGTGACAACGGAGGTAAAACAGCGATGGTTCCCCGGGAAAGTTGGCTTTGTAGATTTTCGAAACGGCTGAATTCCTGTTTTACTTCGTCGAACTCGGCTTGCTCTTCGTCCGTTTTCAGTTTGGGTGTGCTTTCGCCGACCAAGTTGATTAGCTGGCGCAACGTAACCCCGCCAGCGTCGTACCAGAGTTGGTTGGTGTTGGGGAGGTTGCAGTATTCGAGGATCGGGCTGGTCGTTCCGCCGAGGCAGAGTCCTGAACTGATATTGACGAGCGGGAAGGTGAGGCCGTCGGTTTGGATTGGTCGGTCATCCCAAATGGCTGTGCTGGTACAACCGGTGATTCCAACGTTGAGCCCGTTTGTGAGGCGGCCTAAACACTGGTTGTAATCGTTAGCGTCGTGAAGGAGCCAGCCTGTCGGTACAAGTTCCGGTTCGAAATACCGGCACTCAGTCTCCACAGCTGGGATGGCGAGGTCACCGGCGAGGCGGATACAAGCGAGATCAGTTTTGCGTTCCAGCGGGGTGATGACACCCGGTGCGAGGGTGCGTGCTCCGGTGGGTGCTGGTGGCAGCCGTGCATGACGTTGGGGTGGTGTAGCCGTTGGTTCCGGCTGGTGTCCATTGTTGCCATGATCGTAGCTGCACTTATTAACGCGATTCCGGTGATGTCAACGAGCGTTGTCCCTATCGTCTTGGCTGCTTCCTGTATGCGTAGATTGATCTGGTCAATTCGCGCGTCAATTGCCAACACGTCGTTGAGATGATCAACAGCGATCTCGCGTCGCATCAGACCCGCTGGACCAATGAACTCAACAGTTTCGAGGATCTTTTCGGCTTCGTCGGTGCTTAACCGTTGACGTGCGCCACCAGAAATCAACTTGCGCAGCAACCGGTGTGGCCGGCACATCGATTGGACGCGCATGCTGACAAGTTCTTTGCGGCGATCAACTAGCAGTTTCAACGCAACCAGATCGTCATCGACCGCGACAGGTCGAGGACGTTTCGAACGTATCGCTGCTTTTGCAATTGAGATCGCGGCGGTCGTGTCGGTCTTGCGACCGTGCCCAGTTGCGTACACACGGATTTGTGCAGCAAGTTTGGCTGGCATATCAACCACTGTTTCGCCAGCACGAACAAGCAGTTGCGCGACACTGCGACCCATGCCCGAAGCGCCCTCAACCGCCCATTTCCGGTCACGGAATCCTTCGACATATTTCAACATCGCGGCAAAGCCCGCGTCGCTGTTTTCGAACCGTTGCGTGACACGAATCGTTTCGTCTGGTTCGAGCACCGCGATCGTGTTCGATGCCTTGTGTGGGTCTAGCCCAATGATCAACGACATGGTTTTCCTTTCTTGAACGATTAGAGAAATGACAAGGAAGGGCAATGCCTCTTTTGGAAATTCAAACCTGTCTTCAGCCACAACCCTGTCTGAAGCTCGGGCGCAAGCCGATGATCGAGCAACAACGCGACGTCGAGCGTTACAGAGCGACCCTGATGAACTTCAGCCTCAAGGCTTTCACCTCTCAGCACCCACATCACGCACAAGAGGCCGGTTATCGTGTGAATTCCAATGGCCATCTCAGTTGGGTGATTGATTGGACCGACGCTTCGGTGGCGCCGATGGCCAGCAGATAGCTTCGCATCACTCTCAGTCCTGTTTTGGTTGGGTACTTGCGTGGGAGCAGCGTCACGATGCAAGACTCAGCGTGCACGTCGACGCGAGCAACGACACAGTCAAACTGATCAACTACCCCTTTTAGTTCCGCCCGCGGTAGTTCCGAACCAAGGCAGTCAATCACATCGCTATAGGAAGGAAGAGGAAGCAATGCCAACACGCCCGGATTGTGATTGGGTACCCACTCATCACGGTATCCGTCGTCGCGAGTACCCGCCAATTTCACCTCGACCGGAACGCCCACCCGTTCAACGCCCCGAGCCGAAATGTACCCGGGCTTCAGTTCACCAGCAATAAACACCGGGCGCACCTGGTGATATTCCAAATACTCAATGTTTCGATACAGGTCCCATTCACCTCTCTGACCGTCGCTATGCGGGATCGACCACCACGAAAACTGTCCTGCATCCACCAACGAACCGGGTGGGTAATACAGCTCTGCGCTGACCGTCTCGAACAGTGAATAGTCGGTGGCAGCGTTTTGTTGTGGTGTCGTCAGCACCGCAACCTGCGAACCCATGGGTTCCGTCGAAGCAACCGAATCGTAGAAATCGAACGTCCACGTCAACGGTGTGAGTTGATCAGCAAACGATTCCGAGATCCCCAACGTTCGAACGTAACCTCGAAGTGTTTCCAAACCCGCAGCCGTTGGAATGATCTGCGGCAACAACTGCACCGTTCGCGTCGTCGCCGAACTAATCAGGCAATCAAACATGTCAACAATCCCCGACACCTCCGGAATCGGCATGTCGAGCGACAGCGTTCGCAGAACTGCACTCATCGACGCGAAAGGAAACAAGGCAATAGCCATCTCCCCGTGATCTTGGAATTCATGATCCAGCCGCTCAGTTCGCCTGCCGCGAGTTTCGATAGCCGGGGCGGGGAATACTGACACTACGTCAAGCGCATACGAATCAACGAAACGACGATCAGGCGACGAATCAAACACCACGCCACCATCGGGGCTGACCCGCCCGTTGAACGGAAACACTTCCTGATCAAGAAGAATCGACGCAACACCCATCGCCTGCAACCTGTGCACAGAGCCCTGCCACAAATCGAACGCGACCCTTCCATCGGCAATGTCTATGACCAACCACTGGAACGCTTCCACCTCGATCAACTCACCATCAGGCAAACCAACCTCACGGCCAGCATCAACCAACGAAACCGAAGAAAACATCATCATCCAAACGTTAGCCCGCGGCTATGGTGATGTCACGGTTCGTGTATACCCTGAGAACATTCTGCATGTCACTGCCCCCGGTAGTTGATCCACTACTCGGGTTGATAAACACCATACGTACGACCGCCGATGAACCTGCGGCTATCAGAATCGGAACGACAATTCCTTTTAGTGCAAAGGTATCAACAAGTTTCGCTGGCTCGTAAATCTCGCGATAGTGAGGAGGCAGCACGATTCCCCAAGAGCGTCCGCGTGCGTACTCTTCATCCGCCACGAGAACGGCCTCATCCATCCACTGCTCAGTCTGCTGGTCAATCGGGGCCTTGACCTTATTCTTTTCAATTTTCTGAAACAGAAACAAACCCGGCTGATCACTCCACACAATGTACCTGGCAGGTTCGCCATTCAGTCCATAGGAATTGTAGATTGCATAGAAGAATGGATAATAAGGACCCTTCTTCGCATTCATAAAGGTGGAAAACCAGGCAACGTAATTGTTAATCTGAGTCAACCCAGCGGCACGTTGGTCGTAGTTTTTCACTTCAAAGAAGTCAAACGGGGTGGCCTGCGTCGCAAGGTTGGCATTTAGAATTTCTGGGAAGGCAAGATCCACTTTGCAAGTGCGAGATTCAGCCGGAGTACCATCCGACCCGATACACGGTCCTCGCGACTTTTGGATCAGTTTTCGGTATTCCGACTGAACAGGAACCTGAAATTCAGTGACTGCTGCCTTGTTTTGGCGTTGAAGGAAGAACCAAATGATAGCGGTGGCCCTGGCTTCGGGACCATTACAATTGAACAGGTTGATTTGACTTGGAAACCCATTTCCAAGACAAGAGCCTGAAGAAAATCCACCGATATCAAATTGTTCAGTGGAGCCAGATTGTGGATCCGTAAATCGATAGAGCGGAGTTCTAAAAGGGTTTTTTTTCTTGGCGTCGTACCAGAGTTGGTTGGTGTTGTAGTCGCAGTATTCGAGGGTGGGGCTGGATCCTCCGCTGAGGCAGAGGCCGAGTGCGGTGTGGACGAGTGGGAAGGTGAGGCCGTCGGTTTGGATTGGTCGGTCTTCCCATACCGCGTTGGCAGTGCAGTTGGTGATGCCAACGTTGAGTGATCCTGGGAGTGGGGCTAGGCATTGGTTGTAGTTTTCGGAGTCGTGGAGTATCCAGCCTTTGCCGATGATTTCTTCGGGTTCGAAGTCTCGGCAGCCGTTGCCTGCTGTTGGTAGTGCGAGATCTCCTGCGACACGGATACATGCAAGGTCGGTTTTGCGTTCGAGTGGTGTGAGTACGCCGTCTTGGAGGAGATGAGCGCCTGTTGGAGCGGCTGGGCAATGCGACGTGCAGTTTGGTGGTGTTGGGTAGCCGCTGGTTTCTGCTGGGGCCCATTGTTGCCATGCTGGGTTGCCTGAGCAGGTGTATTGGATAACTGGTGGGGCGCCGCTGTTGAGGACGTTTCCGGTGACCCCGTTGTTACCGGCTGCTGCGAATATTGAGAGGCATGGGTCTGGTCGGTTCGGAAAGTTTTGTGCTGGTTTGATGTTGTAAAAGCCACCGCCGGTATGGGTAAAGGTGAAGAGTTCATTCATGAACCCGTTATGCCCAGCGCGTGTGGTGAATGGGTTGTCGCATGGTCCCCATTGTGCGGTGAGTGCGAATGCGTTAGCGGCACCGTCACCGACTGGGTGGTCTTTGTCGCTGATTTGTAAGCATGTTGTGCGGTCACCGAGGGGTTGGATGCGGAACTGGTTTTCTGCGTATTGATAGAACGAGAGTTCTAGGATTGGGCTCGTACCCGCCGCGCAGCGACCAACTTGTACGACTCCGGTTCGGCCAGCCAAGCAGACGTCTCCTTGCGCTGTGTCGGTGAATCGGCTGCGTAGATGGTTTGTTTCGGTGCGGAATGGTTGCGGGGTGGGATCGACTGGGGCTGGTCCTTTTGGTCCGGGGTTATAGGGTGCGACGGATCCGGGGTTGGGTAGGTGAACACCTGATGGCCATTGTGGGATGGATAGCCACAAATCCATCTTGGCGGTGATGTTGCCTTGGGCGTCGACAGGCGGCAAACAGACTTGGGTGACTGTTACTGACCATGCACGGAGTCGGGCACCGGCAGGGATCTTGACGAGTTTGTTGTTGTAGTTGTTTGGTTCCACATCGCCATACCCTCCGTTACCGAAGAAGTATCCGCCGCTGGCGTTACTTGACCCAATCACACCATCAGCGGTTTGGAACGTCGCGTAGGAAAGGTACTGGCCGTATTCAGAGCCGGCGTTGGGTGTTGATGCGGTAACCGAAAACCGTGAGCTGTTCCATGCCGCAGCAGGAACATCCAACCCGGAATCACCATAGACATGGTTCGGGTACCAGCACTGGGCCAAAACTCCTGGGGCGTTGCCCCAGTTGTCAATCTTGTGAAGTTGGCCGGCAAAGTTTGGGTTCGGGATTGTTGTTGTTGGCTTTGGGATTGTCGTTGTCGCAACCGCCGTCGTTGGTGCAGCAGTCGTTGGGGCAGCCGTCGTGGGAGGAGCCGTTGTTGGCGGAACTGTTGGAGGGATCACCACTCCTTCGATGTTGAAGTCGTTGCTTACCCCGATCGTTTCTTGAGCTGTGTTGGTAAAGAGCACTAGACGCCACATGCCCTTTGTCAGACCGTTAATCGTGTAAGTCCCTGCACTGGTCACGGACACCGCAACGCCGCAGTTAGCGCACGTGTTTGCATCCGATGCTGGTATCGCTTTGAGGAACGTCGCCACACCAGCATCGGGCAGCACGCCAACGGTGGCAGTCACCGTCGTATTGGTTTTTGAACCGACCGTCACAGCTACAAACGGGTTGTTTTTGAGGTCAACACCCTTCAGGGTCACTATGCCACCGGACGGTGTAATGGTGACCTTGATCCGTTCAGCTGCAAGCGCCGTGTACAACGGGAACCAGTGAATGGTATTACCAGCTGCGAATGATGTATCCGCATACGTAATAGTGCCTGTTTCGTTTTGGACTTTGACACCGAATCCAACTGCAGTGTTCACATCCAACCGGATAGCGTCAGCACCGTTCATCCCCGGCCCAGTAAATACCGTCTGAGCACTGATAATCCCGCTACTCGTTATCGGGGCAGCGACATACCCAGCAGCGGTTCCTGTTGTTGACACAATTTTGCCGAGTGTCGGGTTTGCAGCAGCAGTCGAAAGTTTGATGTTGTCAACCGTCAGCGTGTTCGGTGTTGGATCCGTGTTTTGAAACGCTACCCATACCGGACCGCCCACAATCGGTGCATCAAACCGGCAATTCAATGTTTGCCAAGCCGAGGTCGCAACAAATGGTGCGTAACCGCGGGATTGGCCGTTCTCGAAACCAATCGCCCGCCAATTCCCCGCACCTTTCACCGCGAACGAAACCACGTTCACCCCGCCACCAGCCGCAGAACCATTCAACGCAATGGCTTTCCACGAATCGCGTGACGCCGTCACCGCATTGGTTCCATTCACACCAACCGCACTGATCGATGCTCGGGTATCCCACGACCCATCAATCCAACCTGAAGCCAACGCATCACCAAAAATAGTGGTGCCACCTTGATCACCCAACGAACACGTCCCCGGAGTCGCAACCCCCGACGGGACCGTCGGCACCGTTGTGGAGGTTGGCCCCGACGGCACCGTAGTGGTGGCCCCAGTGGTAGTCGGTGGCGTGGTGGTTGGTGGTGTGCCACCCGTTGGGCAACCAGCCGCAACCTCAGATGCAGTCAGGGCACGGTTGTAGATGCAGAGTTCATCAATACTGCCGGTGAACAACTCTTGCGCCGTGTTGGCAACCGCGTCGTTGGCGTTACCACCAACAATCAACGGACGGTCAGACACACTCAACGTTCCAGTCCGTGGCGCCGAAGCAACCTCAACACCGCTGACATAAATCCGTTGGGTGGCCCCGTCATACGTTGTGGCCACATGCGACCACACATTCGCTGGCAGACTGCCACCGGCTGCTGACTGGTTACCTTGCCCCGACGTCGACAAATACTGGCGGACCCCACCAGCAGCCAAAATCGCGAACTGATCATCACCAGCCAAACCCAACTGGCGCGAAACCATCGAGTTCCAATTCTGTGCAGCCCCCGGTTTCACCCATGCCGACACCGTCAACGCTGTCGTCGACGTGTTCAACGACGCAGCGTTAGGGATCTGCGCAAACGTGTTCGTCGTCCCGTTCAACACCAACCCCGAACCGGTCTTACCTGCACCATAGGTAGCGGCACCAAACAACTGACCGCTATTCGCGTAACCTGACGAATCAGTCATGGTGTTTTCAAACGACCATAAACCAACCAGCCCGCCCGTCGTCCCGGAGACTACCGTCGTCGACGGTGTTGCTACTTGTGTCGTGGTCGGGGTGGTTGTTGTTGCCGGGGTTTGCGAACTGCAATCGGTCCCAGCCGACAACTCCGCTGAAGAAAGCGCACGCGAATACACGCACAATTCGTCAATACTGCCAGTGAACAATTCTTGCGCCGTGTTCGCCACCGCGTCATTCGCGTTGCCACCAACTATCAGCGGGCGGTCCGTGGCCACCAACGCACCAGTCCGTGGGGCTGACGCCACCTCCACACCATTCAGGTACAAGCGTTGCATCGTGCCGTCATACGTCGTTGCAACATGAGACCACACATTGGCTGCCAGGGTTCCACCGCCAGCAGACTGATTACCCTGCCCCGACGTATTCAAATACTGGCGGACCCCACCAGCAGCCAAAATCGCGAACTGATCATCACCAGCCAAACC
>JANMEI010000048.1:0-2664 GCA_031376865.1 Acidimicrobiia bacterium
ATCTTGGTGAGGATGAAGTTTGTGGTCCCGTTGACAATGCCAAGCACACGCTGGATCCGTTCGCCGATCAAGCTTTCACGCAACGGCCGGATGATGGGGATGCCGCCACCAACTGCAGCTTCAAACAACAGGTCGACACCTGCTTTATCGGCAGCGGCAAACAACTCGGCGCCGTGCGCGGCAATCAACTCTTTGTTACCGGTCACCACGGGCTTGCCGTTTCGCAATGCCTCCAATACCAGCGTGCGGGCCGGTTCGATGCCACCCATCAACTCCACAATCACATCAACGTCATCAGCCGCCACAATCGAAGCAGGATCGTCGGTGGCTCGACGGCGATCCAGCCCAGCACGTTTACGAGAAAGATCGCGCACGGCAACCCGAGTAATCCGCAGAGAAATCCCGCTACGTTCAGCGATCGCATCTGCTCGGCTAATCATCTGCCCGGCCAGGGCTGAACCAACATTTCCAAACCCCAGCAGGCCGACACGTATTTCTCGAACTTCGCTCACGGAACAACACGTTACGAGACGAACGAGGGCTCAACGGTCGGTTTCTACAAAACGCAGTCTTTACTGCGCTTTGGCGGCGTTAGGGTGCTCCCGTGACTCAATCGACCGTGACCGAACCTTCCTTGGCGACACTGTCCGAGCCTGAACGTAAAGCTTTGCAACGAAAAGTCCTACGCGTACTGATGGTCAGCCAAACGATGGGATCGGCCGGCGTCAGTGTCGCCGTCAGCGTTGGTGGGCGGTTCGTCAGCGAGATTACCGGCGGTAGTCGATGGGGTGGTAGCTCGTCTGCGGCCGTCACGTTCGGCGGTGCCGTTGCTGGGTTGGCGTTGAGCGGATTGATGCGTCAACGGGGCCGGCGTCCGGGGCTGACCGCTGGATACCTGCTCAGCATGTTTGGTGGGCTCGTCGTGGTTGTTGGCATCGAGGCTCGGTCGCTGATCGTGTTCCTGTTCGGCTCGGTGTTCTTCGGCGTTGGGCAGGGCACCAACCTCTTAGCGCGTTACGCGGCGGCTGATCTCACGTTGCCCACCGAACGGGCTCAGGCGATGAGCCTGCTGATGTTTGGTTCGACCTTTGGTGCCGTACTGTCGTTGGTGCTGGTTGAGCCGCTCCGTGACGTCGCTGCCGGAATCGGACTTGAAGAGTTCAGCGGCCCCTACCTCTTCGCTGTTGCGTTACTGGTCATTGCGCTGCTCAACACGGGATTGCGGCTTCATCCCGACCCGCTCAAGGTTGCCGGTGGTGTGTCTGCCAACGCCAAACGGTTTCAGCTTCCCAACATTGGCCACGCGGTTCGTGTCGTGCGACGCAGCCCGCTTGCCACGCTCGGCTTGACGTCAATGATCGTGGGCCAGACCGCCATGGTTGCGGTGATGACCATGACGCCGATCCACATGAAGGAACACGGTCACGACAAGGTGTCGTCGTTGGTGATCGCGTTGCACGTGGTGGGCATGTACGGCTTTGCCCCGTTTGTCGGTCGATTGAGCGATAGAGGTTTTCGCAGGTCCGTTGGCTCTGCGCAGCAGGGATGGGGCCGGCTACAAACGGTGTTGGCCGGTGCTGCAGTCATGGTCCTCGCCACGATCACCTCGGCTGCAGCGGGTGCACGCCCGTCGGTATTGTTCGTCGGTTTGTTTCTCTTGGGGCTCGGCTGGAGCGGCACGATGATCTCAGGGACCGCCCTTGTCACCGACAACGTGCCCGCCGACGAAAAAGTAGGCGTACAGGGTTCTGCCGATCTACTGATGAGCCTCAGTGGTGGCTCAGCAGCGTTTCTATCGGGCTTCATCAAACAAGCCCTGGAATATCACTACCTATCGATCATCGGAACCAGCGGAACCGCAGCGTTGTTGCTGTACACACTTCGCACCCTCCGAGGTCACCAAGTACTGACCGCTAGAACACGTCTTGGCTGATGAGATCTTCGTAGGTTTCGCGACGCACCACAACGCGTGACTTGCCATCAGCAACAAACACCACTGCGGGCTTTGGTAACCGGTTGTAGTTGTTGGCCATGGAGTGGCCATAGGCGCCGGTCACCGGAACGGCAAGCACATCGCCAACCTTCAGATCGTCCGGCACCCATGCTTCGTTGATCAGCACGTCGCCCGATTCGCAGTGCTTCCCCACCAGACGAATTGGCTTGGTTCGTTCTGATCCGACCTTACGAGGCAGAAAGGCTTCGTATTGTGCGTCGTACAGCATGGGACGAAGGTTGTCGCTCATTCCACCATCGACCGATACATAGGTTCTGATATCTGGCAGGTCTTTGATGGTGCCTACTCGGTACAAGGTCATGCCCGCTTGGGCCACGATCGAGCGACCGGGCTCAACTCCTACGTGCACAGATGAACTAATACCTGCTTCTTCTTTGGCTCGCCGTACGATGTCGCCCCACTCGTTGATAGTGGGGGCCATCTCGGCGCTGGAATACGACACGCCCAGTCCGCCACCAATGACCAACTCAGGCAAGCCCAGAGGAAGAAAGAACTTGGCCATGACCTCAACCAATTTGCCGAACGATTCGGCTTCTGTGACCTGGCTGCCAATGTGGGCATGGATACCAACCAGTTCCACCCCGCTGTCATCGCGACGAGCCCGAATCACCGCATCAGTGGCAGCTCCACTGGCGATCGACAAGCCAAAC
>JANMEI010000198.1:0-10039 GCA_031376865.1 Acidimicrobiia bacterium
ATGGGGTGGGTCGACAAAAGAATGTGGACAAGGGGCGGAGCTAAAAGCGGAGACCTCGTTTGTGTGCTCGGCACTCTCGGTCACTTCTGGGCCGGATGCCTTAATCATCGTTTGGGTCTCGACTTACAACCCGAAGAAAGAAGCCGCGTCTTAGAGCCGGTGTTGACGCCACGCCCGCGCCTCCTTGAGGCTCAAGCGATCCGGCCGCTCGAATGTGTCAGTGCTGCGATTGACAACTCCGATGGGCTCGGGCCGTCCCTCCAACTGTTATCCGAGTCTTCGAACTGTGCTATCCGAACGAACTTTGACGAAATCGCCTGGGACCCGGCGGTTGCGCGAGTTGCGAGCGAGTTGGGTTGCGCCCCAGAACGACTTGCTCTGGGTTGGGGCGATTGGCAGCTCATCCTTTGCATAAACCGTCAGTCCCTCCACGAATTCCAAAAACGTCTCAAGGGTTTTGAGTGTGGTGTTTGGGTGATCGGGGAGATCCAGAACGGGACTGGCGTGTTCGATAAGGTCGGCGAGCCAATCCCGATCGTACCGTCCGAGCGATTTGTGAGGTCGTCCTGGTTCACGTCTGGCCTTCAGGGCTACGTCGATCGATTACTGGGAGCTAAAGTTTGGTGAGTCAAGGATTTGAAACGGAGCAGAAAATGAAAAGTCTGAAACGCCCTTCCTTGTGGTTCACTCTCGGACCTGCCACCGTTGGGAACGTCGACGCTGCAATCGCTGCGGGTGCGACTGGTGTCCGGTACACCCTTTCGTACAGCACACTCGACTATCACATTGAGCAGGCCCAGCGAGTTAAAGCAGTGGCACGAAACCGTGGAGTCGAAGTTCTTGCCGTGGCCGATCTTCCGGGGAACAAATTCCGGCTTGGTGCCGTGCCAGCGCACACGTATGTTCAGTCCGATGAAAAGCTAACGCTCTTCGCTGGTTCGCTGGACGGCGACCCTTGTCGGACAGGCTTACCGGTTCGTGACTCAGACTTTTTTGTCGACTTGGAGGTTGGCGAAGTCGTGGTAATAGGGGATGGAGGAATTGACCTCGAAATTGAATCGGTTCGTACCAATCAGTGCACAGTGAGGGTGACTAACGGTGGCCGAATCGAACCCAACAGGGGCCTGACAGTCGTGGGCAAAGTTGCGCGAAGCGCCGGGTTGACGGATCGCGATCGAGAATTTGTGAAAGCAATTTCACTTACTGATTGCTTCGACGTTGTCGCAGTCTCGTTTGTCGATTCACCGATAGTGCTAAAAGAGGTTCGTGAACTGCTCGGCGATTCGGAAGCGGCGGTGCTTGCGAAGATTGAGACTGAATCTGGTGTGAATAACGCGCTGGAAATTTGTCGAGCGTCGGACTTGATCATGGCTGCACGTGGAGACCTCGCGTTGGCAATATCGTGGCCAAGGCTCTATTCGGCAGTGTGTCACATAGCGGATTGCGCGCGGGAAACGGGCACGCCATGGATTCTTGCGACCCAACTCCTTGAGGGTTTCGTCGAATTTGGTTTCCCGACAAGGGCCGAAATGTGCGACCTCGTGTCGTGGATGCAGGCAGGCGCAGCCGGGGTGATGCTTTCGAAAGAAACGGCCTTTGGCGACCGAGCGATCGAGTCCATCGCGTTGTCTCTCGAACTGCTGCGGGCACCCACTAACTGGTGAACAACTACTTATTGGAGCGAGCGATGTATCAAAAATGTATCAAAACGTTTGATACACGCCCGATTCCGACGGAATCCCATCGAGACCGCTCGAAGGCATACCTGCAGGTCAAAGGCACTTTGCGGATACCGACGGCACCCCTCGCGTAACCCGAAATTCAGCCTTCGGATCAGACGGTTGGGAGTTCGAGTCTCTCCGAGCGCGCTAGGTAAGTGCAGGTCAGAGGGATTTCAGACCGTAGGTGTGCGTGGGTCCAGCACCGTTTGAGAACAAAATTGAGAACATCGGAGTGAGATTGCGACCCGATTTCGCCCTTGAAGCGAGGAAATTCTGCGGTCTGAAGCGCTTTTTGGTTTTCCCCGAAACTTTTCGAAGTACTTAGCCCTTGGGCGGTTTTGAGGCCTGAAGCGATTGATCCGAGTCAATGGCTTCCAAAACTCGGGGTCCCTCTGATTGCTCTTGGAATCAAGTGAGAGGAAGATCGATCAGCTAGTTGTGTTGGCGTCAAGTTCGGAGGCCCAGTCGGTCGAGAATCGTCGGATTTGTTCGTACCGTTGGTCGTCGCATCGTAAATCGTCAGCTCCAAAAACGCTGATGCGTCGCAGGGCCACCACCAGGTGTTCAGTTTGAAAGCCGGGATCGATGTCTTCTGCCGATGCGAGTACTCGGTCCGCTCCGAAACGACGAACGAGTTCATAGACATCGATGAAGTCGCGTGGCTGCGCTCTGTCGAACAGCGCAAGAAGTTTTCGTCCAGCTAATTCAAGAGGAGCAAGGGTTGGCCCGATTGGTGATGAAATTATTGGTAAGCGTGCAGCTGAATCGAGCGCAAGATCCACTCGAACCAACTCGTCATCGCAAACAATTTCGAGTCGTTGAAACGAATCTGTATCGCGCAAAACGGCTACCGACCAACCTCGAAGTTCAGCAACTTCCATGAGTGCCTTGGATGCGATTGCTACCCGTCCCGGAATTGAAACAAAAAAGTCGAGGTCCTCAGTCAGCCGGTCCACAAGTTCGAGCGTGATGAGCGCTGCACCACCAACCACAACGAAACCTTCAGACTCGTGAAGTGCAAAGAACGCCGCTGCAACATCAAGCTGCGCGCGGGTGAGTTCAGCCATTTCGAGCAGCATCGATCAGCGGCTGCCACGCGACCTTGACGTGTAGGGGAAGGAACAAATCATTCCAAAGATCGACGAGCAGTGCACCATCGACAAACATTGTGATGTCTTCGGGCAGCCCTTCAGTTAGGAGGATCTCATAGGCCTTTCCCCGGTCCGACCTAACCCCAAGATCGAAGTCACCTTGGCCGCTCCATGCCACATGATGCGGAAGTTTCACCCGAGCAAAAGCCCGCACCGGCTCGAGGCTCGGCAGGGAGGACGGCACAGAGATCGTCTTTCGGCCAGACCCTTGCGTCAGCCATGTCCGGGTCGGTTCGATAACTAACTCGAATCCACTGGCCCGTATCAATCGCTCAACAGTTTCAGCCCGTGGGTCTTTTGCCCCGGACTCATATGCACATACAGCTGTGCGTGAAGTCCCAGCGCGTTCGGCTAATTCACCCTGCGAGAGCCCAGCTCGTAGACGCGCATCAGCAATAAGACTCGAACCACTCGACATAACTGTATCTTATCAGATACATCTCGCTGGTGGAGTCATAGCGCGGGCCGCACCGTCGTCGTCACGTTACTGAGCATCAGTTCGGAATTGGGGTCCTTTGCTTCCTCCTCGGTTTGTTGGGCCGTGGCTCCAGTCCAAACGTAAGTAACTCCGAGAGTTCTTGTATCGCCGCCCTTCGCTCGGTTGGCTGTTTCAGCGGGAGGATAACTTGGTGAAGCGCTGAGTCGGCTGCGATGAAAAGAAGCCGGGCGAGCAAGTCAATGTTGGTTGTTCGAATGTTTCGGCGAACACGACGTCCGCATGTCAACGCTCGAACGCTACGCAGTTGTATTGGACTGCGCGATCTCGATGTCGCTCGACGTCGCCTCGTAGGTCGCAGACCTACCTGTATTCGATGCCGAGACGCTCGTCGGCGTACGAGATGGTGGCCACTTCTTCGAGACGACGATCTCGTTCTGCAAGATAGGTAACTACATCAACTTTCCGAACTCGACGATGAGTTCCGACGCTATGCGCACTGAGCTTTCCTTCATCGATCAGTCGGATCACAAAGTTTCGCGACACCCCAAGCAATTGGGCCGCCTCGCTGGTTGTCAGTTGCTCATCGGCTTCCGACCCGATCGGTGTGCTCTCATCCATGGGCCGAGCGTACCTTCGAGGCAAACGCAGCAACCAGCGAATTGTTCTGAGTGACCGAGTCAAACGGGCAACTTCTCAGTGGTGCGCTTGTAAAGTCTGAAGTAGTGACTTCGGGAACCCTTCGGATCGAAGACTGGAACGCGCTACTTGGCGTCGAGGACATGAAGCTGCCCGATGGGATTGTTGAAGGAACGACGTTCGATGATTGGCAGCGGTTGCTGGATTGCCTGGCGCAAACGCCATGGGTCGCGACATTCAACAATGACGGAGTCTCTGTTCCCGCTTTCACTGTCACGGAGATGTTCGACGGTGACGCTGCAGCGAAGACAATTTCCATCGAGTTGGTTTGTGGCGCCGTTGTCAACGTCTTCGTGTACCAGCCGAACTCAGTTGACTTCGATTTCAACCTCGATGAAATCGAATGCCAACAGGGCTTGGATCAGTTCCTCGATTTTGTTCGCCTGGTCGGTCAACAAACGAAACGAGATGTGAGTTTGCGTTACGAAGGGAGCCACCACAGCTTCGGTGGCTATCGACACGAGTCCGATCACTTTTTCCTCATCGGGTCTGAACCGCAGTCGCGAGTCGACTCGTCCATCCAGACCGGTGACAGCCAAGTCGATGAGCGGCGTAACTGGGAGCGGAGTCGATTGGTCGTTGCGGCAGCGAGGCTACGAGAGTTTCGAAATCTTGAAATCGGATTGAAGCAACTCATCGACGATCTTCTTCCAGTGATCGAGGAACAGACCGCTTTACCGCACTTTTGGAGCGAGACGGCGATGAACGCTTGGGGACAGCTCGAAGTCGATTACGCGCTGGCGTTGGATGCGGCAACTTCGATCCCTGCCTTCACGTATCAGCCCGTGCGAGAAAACGTGATCGAACTTGAAGACCTCATCGAGGAGGGGAAACGGCGGCTTAGTTTGCTCGACAGTCCGCTAAACCGTTTCGCGTTCGACCAACCGTTGAAGAAGATCTTGAGTGTGTCGACATGCACGCCATCATGCTCGTCAACCCCAACTCGAAACCCTCATCGAAGACGGCTCCCTCACTCAGGGCTCACCACGAATGAGACGATTGCTGGTTGTCTACGACGACGGGTCGAACACCAGCGGGACGGCGAGGTGCGCCAGGCGTAGTTTTTCGGTGGTGGAGTCGTCGGCACAAAAGATCCGAACGAGCAAGGCGTGCAAATCGGGGCTGATGGGGGCGATGGCGTCGAGGCGTCGCTTTGTGGGCGGTGCCCAAAGTTGTCGAACGTCAAAGAACGTGCCGACCAGCTCCAACATGCGTTCGAAGAGCAACATGCGTGCCGCTGCGTCGTGGTTGGTTGCCAAGCCAGCGGCCGCCCGAAATCGGTCCTGCGCGGCTGCCCTCAAATAGCGGGCTCGGGTGGCGTCGAGTGGTGGCTTGCCTCGAGCCAAAATGGCAGTGACATGCTCATGAATTCGGGCCAGCGAGCCGTCGGGGTCGTACAAGATCTTGGCCGACGGCCACGCGTCGGCGGCGTTGTCACGGTTCTCCGAAAAGTAGGCCATTGCGGTTGCTTCACTGATGTGGACCAACTCGAACTCTTGTCCGTCGCGCTCCGCGACGCCCATCACGAATCCGGGCCGGTCGACGATGATGACGAGATCCGCGTCGCTGTCCGGCCGCGCCGTTCCCCGAGCTTGGGAACCAAAGAGCAGAACTCCCCGCGTCATGGGATCAGCCGCCAGTGCTTCAACGAACGAAGCGATTGCCGAGTTCATCGGTTTGCGCCGTGCCAGAGTTTCGCGGCACTGAAGTTGAAGTATCCGTCGCAAGCACAGCGCCGTAATCGATCTAGCCCTCCGACCGAACCAGCGCGGCTGCCCCCTTCCGCCGAGATGCGTCGGGCCGACTTCGAGACCGCAGCTCCCATCAGTTCACCCTCCCGGTCATCCCGATCCAGAGGCGTCCCGGAACATCCTGGCTGTATCGATCCTTTGCTAGGAAGTGGTGCGGATCGAAGGCGCTGTTACCCAACATTGCGGTCGTGGCCTCCCCAGTACGGTGCACGTAACTCGCGCTTGAGGACCTTCATCGCGCCTGACAACGGCAGTGGATCGGTTCGGAAGGTGACGCCCTTGGGCACCTTGTAGCCGGCGATCAGTTGACGAGCGTGGGCGATGAGCTCGACCTCGGTGGTCACTGCACCATCTCGCAGCACGACGATTGCGTGCACGGCCTCGCCCCATTTGTTGCTCGGAATGCCGATCACGGCCACCTGCTGCACGGCTAGGTGGCCGGCGAGAGCATTCTCGACTTCGGCCGAGTACACGTTCTCGCCGCCGGTCACGATCATGTCCTTGACCCGGTCGACGAGGAACAGATAGCCCTCGTCATCGAGGTAGCCGGCATCGCCCGAGTGATACCAGCCCCCGGCGAATGCCTCGGCGGTTGCCTCGGGCTTTCCCAGTACTCGAGCATGAAATTGCCACCGCGGGCGCAGACCTCTCCGGTCTCACCAACGCCAAGTTCTTCGCCATCGATGTCCTGGATCGAGAGCACGACACCTGGAACGGGGGCTCCCGCCGCACGCAGCCGCGGGCCTCCGGCGCGATGATCCTCCGGCGACAGGACCGTCAAGAGAACGGAGGCCTCGGTCATGCCGTATACCTGCCACAGGTTCAATGCCGGGTACAGCTCGGTCAGCTTTTCGATGAGCACCTGTGGCATCGGCGAGGCGCCGTAGCCGAGATCCTTGATGGGTTCGAGCGCGTCGGGGGTGAACTCGGGGTGGCCGAGCATCATCCCGATCATCGTCGGCACCATCACCGTGAAATTCGGTTGGTAGGCGCGGATCGCCTTCATCGCCGCAACGGGCTCGTACATCGGCAAGGTGATGATCTGGCCGCCGACCGCCGGGACGCACACCATCGGCGCGGTGGAGGCGGCATGGAACATCGGCGTCTGCAGCAGCATCCGGTTGCCACGCTTGAGCGGCAGCCCCGTCAGGCAGTGGTATGCGTTGAGCATCTGGGCGCGTTGGCTGCACAGGACACCCTTGGGGAGCCCGGTGGTGCCGCCGGTGTACATCAAAATGACCGGATCCGACTCTTCGCCTTCGTCGGGGATGACCGCTGGCGACGAGGCGAGCATGTCGTCGTAGGTGCCCGTGTGGGGCACGTCGCCGTCGCCGACCAGGATCACATGCTCGAGTCCGGCCTCGACCTTCACTGCGTCGATCAGCGGGGCGAAGATCTTGTCGACGAAACACACCGTGCTGCCGGAGTCCTTGAGGACATAGGCGAGCTCGGCCGCGGCGAACCGTAGGTTGAGCGGATTGACGACGCCGCCACCGAGCATCGCGGCGTGGAACAGTTCGAGGTACTCGGGTGAGTTCGCCATCATCAGCGCGAACCGGTCGCCACGTCCGATCCCGAGCCCCTGCAGCCCTCCGATCGCTCGGGCGACACGATCAAGATGCTCGGCATAGGTACGAGTCACACCCGTGGCCGCGTTGGTCGTGCACGGACGATCCGCGTTGCGCTTCACCGATGGCAAGAACAGCCGGTGATAGGTCAACTCCTTCGTGGTCGTTGCGGCGAGTTGCTGGAATGTGTCGTTCATGATCAACCGTCCGGTCGGTGAAAGGGCCGGACACCAGCGTCTGGGTTTCGCGCTTGGTCAACATCACCCGTTCGGGTATTCGTTTGTGTTCAAGCTACTTCTTGCGACTCGCTACCTCTACGGCAAGCTGTGCGCGCTTATTGATGCCGAGTTTGGTGAAGATGTGCGAAAGATGCGACTTCACCGTGTCCGGCGACATCAGAAGACGAGCCGCGACTTCTCGGTTCGAGAGACCATCGTGAACAAGGTCAGCGACTTGTCGCTCCGTCGGCGAGAGGCTGTCCCACCCAATCGATGGACGGCCGCGCTGGCCCCGGGTCCGCTCGATGTAGGCAATCGTGGATGCCACGTCGAAGTTTGCGCCGCCAGCGAAGGAGACCGTGAATTCGTCGCCAAGCGCATCAACCGTCGCGCGACGTGCCGCACCTGCCATGAGTTTAAATGGCAGTTGCATACGGATTTCCATGGCGTCTCGCATCGATGCGGTTGCTCCAAACAATCGCGCCGCCTCTACAAAATCGCCGCACTCGGCGCTCACACACGCAAGAACTTCGAGAGCTTGGTTCAACCACACAAGGTTGCCGTGCTTGACGTGCAGCGCGATGGCTTCGCGCACAAGATCGTCGGCACGTGATGTCTCATGTTCTAACACGTCGAGTGCCGCAAGCATGGTGAGCGCCTTCGCACGAATCAGGACATGGTCGACCTGCTCGGCCAACTCGAGCAGATAATCTGTGCGCTTACGGGTGTCACCAAGATCCCCAACCAAAAATGCCGCCATGACCGCAACCGAGACGGTCTCGCAACGGGCAACGGGCGATATATCCCGTCGCTGAGCAAGCGCTACATCAAGGTTTCGGAGAACCCCCGCAGGGTCAGCTGCGAGTTGTTCGGCTCCAGCTAGGACTGTCAGTAAATCCTCGGTGAGTTGCTCTCCTTCACGTCGAGCGCGATCGTTGCGACGTGTAACTTCCCCTACGGTTCGTCGCGGCAATCCGCGTGTTGCTCGACAGAAGGAAATGACAAAGCGCGGAACCTCTTCGCGGAGGTTCCCCAGCGCATCTGTTTCCAACGCTGCGACGGCCAGTTCCTCTGCGCGCAGAAGTTCTCCTGCGTGGGCAAGCGCGAACGCCTCCCACATCAACTGCGAACCGATCAGTAGCGGTTGTCCTAACGCGAAGACGTGGGGACGGGCCCGTTCAAGCGCTTCTCGGCCTTCTTTGGTGTATCCCCGCCGGATCAGGGGCGCTGCTTCCCAAGTAAGGGTGCCGACTAGGGCGAAGGTGTCACCGGCAGCGGAAAGAAGTTCGACCGTCTTCTCCCACTGTGGACGCCAGGCCGCAAGGTCGACGAACGACAACGCAGTCGTAAGCGTCGAACTGGCGCGCCCCGTTGCCTTCGGATCGCCGACCGCTGAGCCCATGTCCAAAGCTCGTTGGGAGTCTTGCAGAGCCAACTCGAAGTTGCCCATGGTCATCAGCCATTCGCCACGGCAGGCCAGCATCCGAGCCCGAAGCACCGAAGGCTCATCGTCGCCGAGTTCCAATGCCCGGGTAACCCAAGTCGCTCCTTCCGAGCGGTCTCCGCTAACGTCCCAATAGGCAGCGAGATCACAAACTAGGGCCGACAGCGACTCGACGTCGGCTTCGTCTCGGAACCACGCCAGCGCCGCTCGAAGGTTGTCGTGGTCGAGGTCAAGTTCGGCGACCGACGCAAAGTGAGCCGATGTCTCACACGTTGGACCAACACGTTTTGCTATGTCCGCGTAGTGGTCTGCATGACGCTCCCGCCAGCGACGTGAGGTTCCGTCGAAATCCAATCGACGGTGACAGAACTGGCGAACCGTTTCGAGCATGGAGAATCGGCCGGCTCGGTCGCCTTCCAGTGACTCGACTAACGAATGCTCGACGAGCCGGTCAAGCAAATCGAGGACAGCCGACTCGGGAAGTTCGTCATCGGTGCAGACCGCTTCTGCGCCGGTGAGATCAAACGAACCTACGAATATCGACAGACGTACTAGGAGGTTTCGCGACCGGTCATCGAGCAACCCGTAACTCCACTCAATTGATGCCTCAAGTGTTCGATGCCGCGGCATAACCAACGGTGAACCCCCGCTGAGTATTCGCAGTGAGTCGCTCAGTCCGTCGAGAATTGCCTGGGGCGTAAGTGATCGAATTCGTGCGGCGGCAAACTCGATGGCCAGCGGGATGCCATCAAGGCTCCGACAGATCTCGGCAACAATTGGACCGTTGTCGGTTGTCGCTACAAACGTCGGCCGAACCAACCGAGCACGTTCAAAAAACAGCGTTACCGCTTCAGTATCTCTGATCGTGGCCAGATCGTGGTTTCCAGGGGTTTCAGGCAGACTAAGAGGCGGAACACGCCAGGTGAGTTCCGAAGGAACGTTCAGCGCAATTCGACTTGTACTAAGTACACGTACGTTAGGGCAGCGTTGCAAGATTGTTTCTATGGCTTCGGCAACGGCATCCACAAGATGTTCGCCATTGTCGAACACG
>JANMEI010000203.1:0-2578 GCA_031376865.1 Acidimicrobiia bacterium
AGCGTCACCGGGGCAGTCAGCACCAAGCACCTGGCCGTCGAGCGTGGTTCCCTACACCCCTTCGGCCGCTTCTGGTCTCGCCAGCCAATCCCGATATCTCGAACAATTTGCGCAGGGTCCTGCGGCAGTCAGCATGTTGCCGGCGCCCAGCACGGCGACTCCACCGGTCACGCTTCCGGTCGCCGATACGATTCCTCCGCAGGTCGTGGTGACGACGGTGAAGAAGTCATCGAAAAAGGTTGCCGCCCCGGTGGTGGTTGGCTCCGCTCCCGTTGCACCGGCAGCGGGCGGTTCATACGATGGGGCTCGTCGTGCAGTGGCTGAGTTGGTAGCCGCCCGATTGACCACAGTCTCTGTTGATGCACTAGATCAGGCTTGGGCCAACGCTGAACCCCGCCGCATGGTTGCCGTGTACGCCGCACTTGCTCAGGTCGGCACCTCGTATCGCTACTCGGGTAACGAGCCTGGCGGTTTTGACTGTTCTGGTCTCACGTCGTACGCCTGGGGAGTGGCAGGTGTGAAGATTCCTCGCACATCGACTGATCAGATCAACGCAGCGAGCCCACGTACCGCGGATCAGTTGCTCCCGGGCGATCTGGTGTGGCGACCCGGTCACATCATGATGTACCTCGGTGCGGGCGAAAACGTCATCGACTCGCCGCAGACCGGTAAAACAGTTCGAGTGCGCCAGTGGGGCCGCACCAGCCGTTACGGCTCCCCGCTCTAGCTTTTGTCGGGAGCGTCCGTGTTGACGCTCGGGTCATGCGCCCAGTTCTCGCCGAAGCGCATCGAAGTCAGCTTGCAGGTGAGCAACCAGCGCTTCCAGCGCATCGATTCGTTCGACTAATTCTGCTTGAGCGCTTCCTGCTCCGGCGGTGCGAGATACCCCCGCAGATTCAACCGCGATGGTGGCCGCATCGATCGGTCCACCCAGAAGGTGCATCACCCGAGGTTCGTGTTGTCCGGGTTGGCGTTCCAGTCGAACGACCAATGCTGATGGCCAATCTCGGACATATCCCTCTGGTCGTGCGAGCACCGCTCCCGACGACGAGGCCATGTGCAACATGCCCGATTGCTTGGCGTCGGTGGGCTCGTTGAGATCTGGCTGCAGTGTGGGATCGGCGAGTCGATCGATCACTTGCTCGAGTCCGTCATTATCGGCAAAGTCGTGCATGCGATTGGTGCGAGCGCGAAGCTCGGCAATCGTCTGCGGGCCGCGTAAGGCCAAGATGGCCAACACCGCTTTCTCAGGGCGCGACAATCCGAAGCGATCCTCCAACACGTGGCGGTACTTATCGACACGGTTACCGGCCCCGCTTGGGAGCATTCGTACAACTCGGTATTCGGACTTCAATTCGTTGATCGCCTGTTGCACGTTGTTGGCGGTGAGCGACATAACGGGGAATCGATTGGTGGACTGATTTGCTGCCGTCACCAAACTGTTGATCGTCAACGGGTAGGTGTCAGGAACTGTGAGTTCCTTTTCGACCAGTGACCCGAGAATGCGCACGGCGTTGGGTGTGAGTTGCATGGTTTCAGCATGTCACCTCTCAGTCCCCTGTGTCTCGCTGCGCCCGCAGCTTACGAAGCGAAACCAGCAGCGGTGCCTTTGTAACAGCCGATGAAGTAGGGGAACTCGAGTGTCGCCGAGTAGTGATACATCGTGACTACTTTGTCATCGAGAAGGATCGGCGACGTGCGGCCGTGGCACTCGTCAAGGTCGGCGTTGGTGGGCAGGGCTCCGCTTTCGTCTCGCTCAACGACCACGGGGAATCCATCGGCTATCCACCCGATAACAGTCGAAGGGCTGGTAGTCGTTTCTCGAAGACAAGATGGGACGTTGTGATAATGGTAAGTGGTCATAGCAGGATGCCCCTGACACATGTCTTGCGACTCGTGGGCAACGGCATCGAGCCCCTTGCCGTCGAGCGAATTGAACACGACGACACCGTTTTTCAACATGCCGACTGGTCCCTCGGACATACAAGTCGATTCCGCTGCGACAGTTCCTGTCTCTGGCAAGGTAAACGTGGTGTCTGTCGAGGTAATCCGTCCAGGGTTTCGGTCATAAGCATACGAAGGGTCACTTGTCGCGATCGGAAACGTGCCGGTCTTCAGGTCGACGGGAATGTTGTTCGACGTCAAGATTCGCTGCCCTGCACTGACAGTCTCTGTGTACTGTGCTGTCGGCCATGACACTTCGCCCTGGACGGCGAGCTTCGTCGTAGAGTCCCATGTTGCTGCTGCAGTGTTCAGCCACGGTCCATCGGCCGAAGCTCCTGGAGCGTTTGGATTGCCCGCCCGGCACGCATACAGCTTGCCAACACCAGCGGCTGTTGTCGAAACGTTCGAGTCGCCTATCGGCAACCTCGCTGGATCAACTTGTGCGCCACTCCACACATTGACGATGATTGGTTCGGGCTTCCCGATTGCCTGTCTGATTACTACCCCAGCAACCCCAGCTATTGCAAGGACAGCGACGAGAGTGATCAGAAGGGATTTCCGTTTCGCTGACCTAACGGGGTGCCGCAAAGGCTGGTCTGGGATTGTCATTAGAACAGTCTGAATGTGGAAGGTC
>JANMEI010000142.1:0-5728 GCA_031376865.1 Acidimicrobiia bacterium
CCAGCCGCCGTTGCCACTCATCAGCGTTCTCCTTTTTCCGAAGTGATTTGCAGATCAACCTTTCGATTGCCTGCTCAGGCAATCATCTACCAAGTTTGAATTAGTCACAACTGATGAGTGAACTTCCGATCCCGAAAAAACCGGTGCCGCTTTATAGGCGCGTCACCTGGATAGCTGGGGGATTGACGGCTGCGCTGGTTCCTTTCTTAACTTCCGGAGGTGCATGGAGCGGAAGGGCCTGGATAATCGGACTTTTGACGCTTGCATACGTGACAGTTGAACTGCTGCAGGTCCGACTGTCGCTTGGCCGCCAAAACCACTTCTACTTCAAAGCAACCGAAATCCCTCTTTTGGCTGGCGCTCTTCTCTTGGGGCCTTTTACCCATGTTCTGGCGAGAATCCTGGGAACATTCGCCGGCACTGCATGGCGAAGGTATCGATCCGGCACCAACGATCCGGTTTTCGGGCCAGCCCTCGCCAACGCTTCTACCGGGGCACTTGAGGTCACGATATTCGGAGCGGTTTTGCTAGTGTTCAAATGGAAGTCGTCGCTCGCTGCGTCTGCACCAATTCATGTTCTCATCGCATGGATGGCTTTCGCTATTGTCTGGGAGTCGCTCATTGTCCTGGCACGTAAGTGGCAGGGCGATCCGCTCCGCGAGTGTTTCAACTGGGTTCGGATTGGCCGTGGTGCTGCACTGTCGTTTGCGACGATGGTGGCTGCGCTGGTGTTCGCAATGAGCCTGAGGTCTGAAACTCACCTGCTCACACCCGCACTTATCGTGGGGATTGCGTGCATCATCGCCCCGGTAAAACTGGTGCTGGCCCTGTTGGCTCGAGCTGAAGCGCACCGATCCTTGGATCAGTTCTTCACGCTGCTGCAAACCACCGAGGCAGATGACATCGCCGGTGCTCTGGAATTGGCTTGCGATGCCGCCCAATCAACATCGGTGGAGTTGCTGCTGCTCGAACGGGCTAATCATGCAATGCCCTACGACGTGGTGCACCACATCACCCTTGGCGGACGGAACTCGATGACCGTGGCGGAGCTTCCTGTGCGTTGGCGTGGCAAGTTCGTCGACGAGCAGGTGACGGTGTATCCAAATGATTTACCGGTCAGTTCCGTTGATCTTCCGCCCTCTCGAACAGAGATCGTGTGCCCGCTGATGGCGAACGGAGAGCCACTGGGTCTCTTGGTTCTGACCGATCAGCTTGACGGGGCCGACAATGTTGATCAAAGCGACGTCGAAGTATCAATGCGCCTCGCTCAACATCTCTCGCTGTGGGTACAACAAGACCGCCTGATGACCTCCCTGCGAAATGAGGCGTTTAACGATCCGTTGACGGGCCTATTGAATCGCCGCGGATTTGGTGAGAGGTGGTTGGAAATCAAAGGCCAAGGACACGAGCGTGTTGTTGCGTTGATGATCGATCTCGACAACTTCAAAGAGGTGAACACCCACGCTGGCCATGCTGGCGGTGACGAAGTGCTGATCGAAGCGGCAGAACGCTTGCGCGCTGCGTTGCCACCGCGCACGGTTATCGCCCGGTTTGGCGGTGACGAGTTTGCCATCTTGATCCCTGGCATTCGCGAACAGGTTGCCCAAGACGGTTACGACTTCGGCGTGGTTGTCCGTCGAGCGCTCTCACAACGATTCAGCGTCGACGGGAGCCTCATCACCGTCGGTGGATCGGTTGGCGTGGCCCTATGGCCCGATCACGGTGAGGATCTGACTGCTGTGCTGAAAGCAGCCGACGCCGCGTTGTACGCCGCCAAAAACGACCCCGATATAGGTGTATCCAGCCAGGCACTCCCGTCATACGGATCGGACGCAGGGCTCAAGATGAATGCCTATCGGCTCGAAGCAGCAATCGCCGGTGGCGACATCAAGGTGTTCTATCAACCAATCATCGATATCGCCAGTTGCCGAGTCGCAGGGTTCGAAGCGTTGGTTCGTTGGCAAGATGGCGACCAACTGGTGCCGCCTGATCGATTCATTCCGCTGGCCGAGAAGACCGGACACATTCATCAGCTCACCAACTATGTGATGGCACGGTCGTTTGCCGCAACACGTGAATGGCAAGAACTGATCGGGCGCCCCTTGAGTATCTCGGTGAACTTCTCGACGCTGTCGATCGGCAACCCATCAGTACTCGACTCGCTTGAAATCGAACTGCTCAAGAGCGGGCTTGATGCATCGAATGTACACGTAGAAGTTACCGAGTCCCGAATCCTGGGAGACACACTTCGTTCCACCGTGCACTTGAAAAACGTCAAACAAAAGGGCGTCAAGATTTCGCTCGATGATTTCGGCACCGGTGCCAGCACACATCAGTGGCTTGCGGTCATGCAGCCCGATGAGATCAAGATCGATCGATCATTCATTCGGACCATGGACGAAAAGCACGGCGAGGGCATCATCAAAACCCACGTCTACATGGCCGAGTTGTTTGGCATGGGCACCGTCGCTGAGGGCATCGAAACCGTCGAACAATGGAACCGGCTGCGTGAGTACGGCGTGCAACGCGGACAGGGTTACCTGCTGGCTCGCCCGATGCCTGAGGCCAGCGTGCAAACGTGGCTGCTCAACGATGAGCCGCACCTGCAGTCGTTGCTGACGCTGGCGGAATCACTGCCATCTGGCGTCACCGGCACCCTCGGCTACTAGGCATCTCGCGTACGGCCGAATCAGCTACGGTCACTTCGTCGATTCACAATGATCGTTGACAACGGATAATCAACAACGGAGGGCAAGATGCCACAGCAGGTTCAAGGAGTCGTCGCACGAGCGAAGGGGCAACCCGTCACCATCGAGACCATCATTGTTCCTGATCCGGGCCCAGGCGAAGCAGTGGTCAAGATCTCGGCCTGCGGCGTGTGCCATACCGACCTGCACTATCGCGAAGGTGGCATCAACGACGAGTTTCCGTTCCTCCTTGGCCACGAAGCCGCAGGATTTGTGGAGGCCGTCGGACCTGGCGTCACTGAAGTCGCTCCCGGCGATTACGTCGTCTTGAACTGGCGTGCAGTCTGCGGTCAGTGCCGCAGTTGTCTCCGTGGTCGCCCCTGGCTGTGCTTCAGCACCCACAACGCAAAGCAAAAAATGACCCTGCTCGACGGTACTGTTCTGTCACCAGCGCTGGGCATCGGTGCGTTCATCGAAAAGACCTTGGTTGCTGCCGGTCAATGCACCAAAATCGATCCTCGCGCCTCGGCCACTGCGGCAGGTCTTCTTGGCTGCGGTGTTATGGCTGGCATCGGCGCTGCGATGAACACCGGCAACGTTGGCCGAGGCGACAGTGTTGCGGTGTTTGGTTGTGGCGGTGTGGGCAATGCTGCTATCGCCGGGGCGCGCCTGGCTGGCGCACGGACCATTGTGGCAGTTGACCTTGACGAGCGGAAACTGGCGATCGCTCGCGAGTTTGGCGCTACCCACACCGTGAACGCAACCACAGAAAACGTGGTGGAAGCAGTCAAAGCGGCGACCGAAGGCAACGGCGCCGACGTCTGCATCGAGGCCGTGGGCAATCCTGCTGTGTATAAGCAGGCTTTCGAAGCCCGTGACCTGGCCGGCACCGTGGTGTTAGTTGGCGTTCCCAACCCGGCACACACCTTAGAACTGCCGTTTATCGAGGTGTTCGGGCGCGGTGGATCCTTGAAGTCCAGTTGGTACGGCGATTGTTTGCCGTCGCGCGATTTTCCGATGCTGATTGACCTGTACCTGCAGGGTCGCCTGGATTTGGACAGATTTGTGTCCGAAACCATTGCCATCACCGACGTGGAAGAGGCCTTTCACAAGATGGAACGTGGCGAAGTTCTTCGTTCTGTTGTGGTGATGTAGCACCGCTAGGGGCAAAGGTATGCAAGACTAAGACCGTATGTCTGCATATCAATCATCATTTGGACCTGGGATCGAACTGGTCACCACTGAAGGAATCTTCTCATTGGATGGTGGTGACTACGAGGTGACCAACAACGTGTGGATCATTGGTGACGATCGTGAGGTCATTGTGTTCGATGCTGCACACGATGCCAACAAGATCAACGCTGCCATCAACGGGCGCATCGTTCGCAAGATCGTGTGCACCCACGGCCACAACGATCACATCAATGCTGCGGTTGCCCTGTCAGACATTGTCGATGCACCAATCGTGATTCACCCAGGGGACCGCATGCTGTGGAACGTGGTGTATCCCACGGTGAAGCCAGACGGCGATCTGGTTCCCGGCACGACGCTGCAGATCGCTGGGCAATCGCTGGGGGTGCTGCACACACCCGGGCACTCCCCCGGCTGCTGCTGTTTCTACATCCAGTCAACCGGCACCGTGTTCTCTGGCGACACCTTGTTCTGTGGTGGCCCCGGGGCAACCGGCAAAAGCCATAGCGACTTTCCCACCATTGTGCGGTCGATCGCTGCGTCGTTGTTGACCCTGCCTGATCACACGGTGGTGCACACCGGCCATGGCGATTCCACCACCATCGGCGCTGAACGGGCAGGCGTCGAGGCCGCATTAGCTACTTTGCAGCCGATCGACTAGCAAGTTTGGCAACCGAGTGCCCGATTCGCGTGCAAACCTGCAGCATTTTCGGGCAGTCGAGGTATGTGGGGGTGGGCTTACGTAGCAGGCATGTCGAGGTCGGCACGGAGCGGGCCGGTAAGTTGGTCGATCTGCGGATTGCGGTCAAGCGTTTCCAGCGTCTTCAGCGCTGCCTTCGCTGCTTCGTCATCGCCGAAATCGCGAGCTGCCATCACCGCCCTAAACGCATAGGCGTCGGCGTAGGTCGGGTCCTGCTCAATTGCTTCGTCGATGCGACGTTTGGCCGCCACCAGTAGCGCTTCGCGTTGTTCGCCCTGCGCGCCTTGGGCATATAGGCGTAGCTGCCACCCGCCATAGGCCCGGGCAGCAACCACCTCGGGATTCAGCTTCCACACCTGGTCATAGGCTTCGATTGACGCCAGGGGGTCGGTGGCGCTCAGTTCTTGGGCCCTCGCCATGAGCTCGGTGATCTTTTCGGTCCGTGGATCTTGCGGGGTGTTTCCGGTGATGGTGTCGCCCGCTTTTCGTTCGCCCAATGAACCCGCCACCAGGAACCCGGTGCCGACGGCAAACACCAAGGATGCCAAGAGAAACACCTTGGTTCGGCGCTTCGCCCGGGCCATCCCCAAGGCTGCCTGGGCATCTCGATGGGACTGCTCGTCGTCGCCTTCGATTCGGCGTTGTACGTCAGCCAAACGCGCTTGATAGTCAGCGCGCATTGCTTCGAGATCATCGTCGCTGAGATCACCTGCCGCGTGTTCCACTTCCAGGTCGTCTAACGAGCGCAGTAAAAAGTCTCGATCGTTGATGAGTTCCTTACTCATAAGTGCGCGGCTTCCTGCGCCCGACGAACTGCCGCAAGATCAGCATCGTCAACCGCACGTCGACCGGTCGCAGTCCATCGACGTAATGCCGCAGCGAGGCCGGCAAACGCCATAATCACAAACGCAATCGGCACGACCCACACAACTGCTCCGGCACCGGAAGCGGGTGGGTTGATCAGTAGCCCATCGCCGTACTTGCTAGAGATGTAGCCGATGATCTGCTGATCGGATTTACCCAGGTCAACCTGTCGGCCAATCTCATCGTGAATGGCAACGGCCAACTCGGTCTTGGACTGACGAACAGACAGACCCTGACAGGTTGGACACTTCACCCGTGCCGCAATGGCATCGGTTCGCTGCCGTGG
>JANMEI010000184.1:0-6313 GCA_031376865.1 Acidimicrobiia bacterium
GCCCAAGTTGGGATTGCGAGGTCAGTGGTGAGAGGCGTAACGGTGCAACTTGGTGCGGCACTCTGAGCAGAGATACGAGCGGCCGGAACAAGAAAAACCGTGATGGGAACGATGAGTACTGCAGCAATTCGTCTATACGAAAATGACATGTATTCCTCCATGCGTTAACTGTTTCGTGGGGGAACTTAACAGCGATCACATGACTGTTGAGATGCCATTTGGCACCGTAAGTGCACAAAGAAAATTGGTCAGCCCGAGTTGCGGAGGCCGGTGGCTAAGCCGTTGATCGTCAACAAAATGCCACGCTCGATGAGCCCGGCCATGTCGCGGTCGGGCCCTTGCGGTGGGCCCGATTCGTTCATCGCTCGATAGCGACGGAGCAACTCGACTTGCATCATGTTCAACGGATCCAGATACGGAAAGCGGTTGCGAATGGAACGGGCGAGGGACGGATTGTCCCAGAGTAAATCTGCTGACCCGGTAAAGCGCTGCAGCCAGGTCGCCGCTAGCGCATGATCAGCGGTGATTCGTCCCATGAGGTCGTCGGCCAACGTTTGATCTGGAACGAGCACCTTGGCGTAATGGCGCGCAATTTCTAAATCAGCTTTGGCTAGCACCATGGCCATGTTGGACAGCACCGAACGGAGGAACGGCCATCGATCGACCAGTGCCTGCAATTCATCTGCGCGCGAACTATCGCCCCCAACCCATTGTTCCAACGCTGTTCCCGTGCCATACCAACCGGGCAGCATCAGGCGACATTGGCTCCAACTAAACACCCAGGGAATGGCCCGCAAGTCCTCAATCCGGTCTGAAGGCTTACGTGATGCCGGGCGGCTGCCGATGTTGAGTTTGCCCAGTTCGCTCACCGGGGTAATCGCTCGAAAGAACTCGGTGAACCGAGGGGTGTCGTAGACCAGGGCGCGGTAAGCACCGAAGGACAACTCGGCAAGTTCGTCAAGCACCACCCACGCGCGGTCTCGGTCAGCTCCTAGTTGCTCGGTATCGAGCAGCGTCGTTTCGAGCGTGGCGGCCAAGATCGTTTCGAGGTTGCGACGGGCCAGCGCTGGTTGTGAATACTTCGCCGCAACCACTTCGCCCTGCTCGGTGATGCGTAGTGCACCTCGAACCGCCCCGGGGGGTTGGGCAAGGATGGCCTCGTACGATGGGCCGCCGCCGCGTCCAACGGTGCCGCCTCGACCATGGAAAAACTGCAGCCGAACATTGGCCGTTGATGCAACCTCAACGAGCGCTGCTTCGGCCCGGTAGAGCGCCCAGTTGGCAGCCAGATAGCCGCCGTCTTTGTTGGAGTCGGAGTAGCCGATCATCACCTCTTGATTGTCGTCACGAGCGGCAACGAGCTGACGGTATGTGGGGTTGGTAAACAGCGCTGTCATGGTGGCAGGTGCTTGTTGTAAGTCAAGGATGGTTTCAAACAACGGAACAATGTCAAAGGCGCAACGAAGACCACCCTGGGGAAGGGCCCGAAGTAGCCCCGTTTCTTTTGCGAGCAACGCCACTTCGAGTACATCGCTGACGGACTCGGCTTTAGAGATGATGGCATGAGGCACGATGCGCTCACCGAAGCGGCTCATCCCGTCAGCTACGGCAGCAAAGATATCGAGTTCAGACCTGGCAACGTCGGTGTACGTATGAAACGGGCTGCGTAGCAGACGTGGCGAATGGAGCTCGGAGATCAACGCCACAACCCGCTCGGGCTCCGTAAGGTCTGCGTAATTTGCGGCGACTCCAGCGACTTCGAGTAGCTCAGCAACCACCACTTCGTGGACAGCCGAGTTTTGCCGAACATCGAGGCCGCAGAGGTGAAACCCAAACACTTCGACAGCGTCGATGACTGGCACGACGCGCAGATCAGCAATTTCAGCAGAGCCGTGGGCACGAAGCGATGCATCAACTACCCGCAGATCATCCATCAGTTCTTCGGGTGTGCCGTAGGGAGCAAGCACGGCATGCGGTTGATGGGTGGGGAGGCTACCTAGAAGTGTCGTGGCCGTGGCTGCTAGGCGCGCGTACATACCTCGCAACGCTCGACGGTAGGGCTCGTCCATTCGAAACGGTGAGGTATCTTGCGACGACTCGGCTAAGCGCAAGAGCTGCAGAGTGGGGGAGACAAGCCGTTCAGACATCGACAGTGTGATCGACAGGTGATCAAGCGCTTCAAGGTGATGACGCAACGCAGTGGTGGCCTGCATATCCATCGCTTCACGAACCACGGCGGCGGTGACAAAGGGATTGCCGTCGCGGTCGCCGCCGATCCACGAACCCATGTTGATGGCATGCGGGTTGTGCACCGTGACGCCGTAGCGGCTTTCGACCACTTTAGTGAGGTCGCGTTGCAGAGCAGGCACAACCTGGCTAAGCGATGCGTCGTAGTACCGAAGCGCTTCGCCAATTTCGTCACGCACACGGAGTTTTGACACCCGCAGGAAGGCGGTTTGCCAAAGCGTCAAAATAGCGGTATGTAAGCGCGCTTCATTTTCAAGTTGCTCGGTTGGATCCATGTCGAGCCGTCCGCGGAGATCGAGCAGCTTCGAAATGTCTTGCAGCGAGTCAATGACGGTTCGGCGGCGAACCTCGGTGGGGTGAGCAGTGAGAACGGGACTTACGGAGAGCGTGCGCACGGCCGCCACGATGTCATCCGCCGGTACTCCAGCTTCGGTCAGACGGTCGAGCACAGCACCCAAACTGCCCGGTTGCGGAGCAGTTCCGGTGCTGCGATGGAATCGCCGGCGACGCTCGTGATGGACATCTTCGGCCGTATTAGCCAGTAGCGAGATCCACGAGAATGAGCGGATGACATCGAGCGCCGTGTGGGTGTCGGTTTGACCGAGTAGGTGGTGCAATTCGTTCACCGGCGCATTGCCTGCCCGACGGCTGTCGACAGCGGCACGGCGAACCGCTTCAATTAATTGGAAGGTTGCTTCGCCTTCCTGCACGCGCACGACATCGCCTAGCATCCTGCCCAGAAAGCGAATATCTTCAGACACCGCTTGATCTTTGGGGTTTACAGGGTCGAGGGCGCTTGGCACAGATGGCACCGCACAACCGTAGCTTGGTGAAACGGTGTGCCAGTTGCAGGTGGGTTACTTAGTGACCTCGAAAGTAAGTCCGGTTAGTTTCGTACCGATGTGATCGATGAAGGTCGCCGTTCCAGTTTTGAGGTCGATACTAAACAGCACATCGCCACCGTCAAGTGCAGCGAAACCTTTGTTGTCGGTTGCTTTGCCGTTGGTGATGGTTGACATGATGTCAAATGCGGCCGCTGAGTTGCCTTGAAAGCCCAATTTGCCAACAGGAACCAGCACGCCATCGTTGGGTGGGGTCTGGGTGGTGAGCTGGTCATTGATGGTGTCGAGGTCAAACAAGGTGGTGGCAGTTGATGCATCGTTATCGTTGTTCGTGTACGCAACGCCACCGACTCCGTTGGTGCGAGTCGAACCGGTTTTGATGAACCCATCAACGGTGGTTGCTCCAGTATCTACATTGACTCGCAGGTTTTGCCCCAAGTCGGTCACGATGCGAAGACGATCAACGGTTGGATTGAAGTCGAGCCCAACATTTTTGCCTTCCAATGCAACACTCAGGCGAGCTGTGAATTCGGGTTTGTCCGCTGTCGGATCCAAGATGTACAGACCACCTGCGTTGCCCAGCCCGTAGATCATTCCTGTTGCCGGACGGGTGTCGATGCCGATCAGGGCGGTGTCCGGTGAAGACAGTTCCGAGGTGCGCATCAAGGTTGCGTTCACCGATGGGCGGTTTACCTTGAAACAGATCAGCCGTTGATCAACCGTCAAACCGTATGCCAACTCGGTACCGCCGTTGGCGCGTTCGGAGCATCTGGCCGGCATCGCTGCTGACGCCGATGGCAGGACCGACGTCGGGACGATCACTGACAACGCAGCGGCGCAGGACAGGGCAAGCGGCAGACGACGTACAAACGCGCGGATGGTGAAAAACAGTGGCATGTTCTTTCCCTCGGGAGATGGTTACCCGGTCGGCAACCGTCTCTCGTTCGACACCGTTTGGATGTTGGATTCGCAATCCCAACAAAATGTGGAGGCGCATTCACGATTAGTCAAGCAGTGGTTCTGCGAGGCGGCGCAACTCGATGGGACTCAGCGCCACGCTGTGTTGTGAGTGTGTGTCATTGGGGGTGAGGCTGTTGCCAGTTGTTTGTCATGAACTGTTGGCTGTGGTCATTTGAGACCAATTTTGAGGATTGATCTTTTTGCATTGGGACTGCATGATGACGGTCGGCTTTGCGTCGGCTACCGACGCGTTGGGGAGCATCACTGCATCATGAGCGATTTTTCGCCTTTTTCTCGTTTCCGTTTGTCTGCCCTCCGGGCGGTCACGGTGGTGTCGGTGTGTGGCGCGTTGGTGATGGGGATGGCGTGGAGTCCAGTCAGTGCGCAGGCGCAGACGACGACAACTTCGAGTGAGGTTACGTCGACGGTGCCGTTGACGACTGTTGTTGAATCAACAACGACGTCGGGGCAACCCCCGACGTCAGTTGATGATGAAACGACAACGACTTCTGAGGTCCCCACCACGGTTGACCCGGATGCGACGACTTCGTCAACGAACCCGGACACGACAACAACAACGTTGGTGGCGGATCCGAATCCGTTGCTGGATACGGTCACGGTTCAATTGAATAGCCCCCAATTTTGGGCGTCGAATGACACCAATTTGTTTCGTGTGACGGTGACCGATGATGTGATTGCGCCAGCTGGTCGGGTTGAGATCCGTGAAGGCGGAGAGGTATTGGCGACAGGGGCGGTGTCTGGCAACGCCACCGTAACTTTGGAGGTGACGTTGACCGAAAGGGTTCATGCGCTGAGGGCCCGGTATGTCCCGACCAACGAAAGCGGCTTTAAGGACTCAAATGTCACCGCTCGCAATGCGGTTCCTCTTGCGGTTCCGTTGGTGACGGTGACACCGCCAACCACTGACGTAAATGAAGATGAACCGTTTGATGTCACGGTTCATGTTGAGTCCGAGGCCGGATTGCCGGTGTTTGGGCGGGTGGACGTTTCGATGTTTGATGGCGGACCGGTGATCGCTAGCGCTGGGCTTGACAGTTCCGGTAACGCGACGTTGTCGGTGGTTGCCACTCAACAAGACGGTTCGATTCGCGTTGCGGTTGCTCCGGTCGGCGGGTTTACCAAATCTGTGACGGTGGTTCCGTTAACCGTTGTTGGGGCATACCGGATTTTCATGGACCCAGTTGGGGTGCAAGTACGTGGTGACAGTTACCCAATTGTGGTGCGGAGTGTTGACCGCTCAGGTGCCCCGGTCGAGGCGGGCGAGATTGTGTTCTCTTCAGAAAATGGCCCGTCGGTGACGCGGCCTGTAGGCGTTGGCGGTTCGACGGAATTTGTGGTTGTTGCCGATGACACCCCGCTTTATGAGGCTTCTTGGGATGCCCCTAACGGCCGCAATTACTACACCTCGGTGGTTCCGGTGGTGAAAGATCCAGTCACAGTGACCGGTACCTATTTGAGTGTTGATGAGTTTGGGGTGAAATGGAAAGTCAAAGTCAGTTCACCTGCAAATGAAGTCCCAACCGGTCAAATTACTGCGGTCTGGAACTATTTGACTTTCACATCTGAATTGGATGCAAACGGTGAAGCCTTCATGCAGGGTCCGGTTCCGTTGGCTGAAACGATCACGTTGTCCTACTCGGGATCGGGCCAGTTCATTTCCAAATCTGCGTCGCTGTACATCCCTGACGTGACGAGTGTGACGCTCGCCGGGCCGACGGTGATGACGGTAGGAAGCGAATCGAAGTTCGTTGCCACGGTGACGGGATTCGCTCGAGCGACGGTGACGACCGGAACTGTTGAGTTACTTGAAAACAATGTGGTTGTTGCCTCGGCCCCAGTGGGCGCTGAAGGATTGGCGGAGTTGGGAGTTGTTCCGACGGCGGGTGCTCATAGGTACTCCGCTCGGTTTGTTGGTGTCGATGGCAGCTCCGTGTCAGCGGGATTTGTCTCGACTGCGAAGTGGACCTCGACGGTGACCGCTGAGGCGGTGTCGTTGGGAACGGCTGTCGGGCTTCGCGTCACAGCCAAACGGGTGATTGATGTTGGCATTCCTACGGGTGATATCGAAGTGTGGAATGACCAGACACAACTTGCATCGGCAACACTGGTGAACGGGTCGGCTGATGTGGTGGTGAGCGCAGAGACCGGAACAGTGTTGACGATCAAATATGTTGGCGACGATGAAACCAAGCCGACCGTAAACGACTACCTCGTCCCGGCTCTAGTGAACGTCACGATTGAGC
>JANMEI010000185.1:0-1624 GCA_031376865.1 Acidimicrobiia bacterium
TACAGAGATCCAACATCGCACGAACACCGTTGCTGTATTCCACGATGACAAATGCGTTGTCCAAAATGTCTGACTTCTCGCCCGCAGGATTTCCCGGATACAACTCATCAAGATGATTCACGTCCTGCCCACCGCTCGCCATCACCCGCACGGGTCGAGCACCAACGTCCAGACAAGAAACCGACAGATTCATGAGATCAAAAAAGTGGCAGCACTTCTCGACCAGCGTGCCGCCTGTGTTGATACTGAACCGGTTCCAGTCCCCCACTTTCGGCAGGAACGGATTGCGATGCTCGCGAATCGACACCATGTGCAGCCGCCCCACTGCGGCGGGTAATTCCGCCAAGAATCGTGCAACCGGAGGCATGAAGCGATACTCCAGCCCAACCCACACCACGCCCCTGTGGACACTCGCACGATCCGTTACTCGCCGCACATCGTCCCAGGTGGTGGCAAGCGGTTTTTCAACCAGCACGTTCATCTCGGGATTGTTCGTAAACATATGGTCCAAAACCGAAGCGTGCGTAACGTTTGGGGTTGAAATCACAACTGCGTCGCATAGCCCGCTCGCCAATAGCTCCTCCGCCGTGGCAAACACCGCCGGTGTCGGAGCATCAAACACATCGGCGAGCGCCTTCTCGATACTGGCTGGGTGCGGGTCTGCCAGGGCGGTGACTCGTACCCCGTCAATCTCCATGATGTTGCGAATGTGCTCACGGCCCATCATTCCGGTGCCAATGATTCCGTAACGGAGGTCTTCCATGAGATCCGACGGTAGCCTCTGCGGGTGATCACTAGGCAGCTTGGAAACACCGACATCGAGGTCGGAGCAATTGCGTTTGGGTGTTGGCGATTTGCCGGTACCGATGTGGCTACCGCTCGGGCCCGTATCGAAGCAGCGCTCGACGCCGGTATGACGTTGATTGACACTGCCGATGTGTACGGATTGGACAACAACTGCCCGTGGGGTGCGGCTGAGTATCTGCTGGGCCAGGTGTTTGCCGAAGCTCCCGAGCTACGTGACCGCATGGTGCTGGCCACCAAGGGCGGCATTCATCTGGGGCCTGATCATCAAGGCCGCGCCGGACTAGGCGTCCCCTACGAATCGGGCGGCGAGTGGATTACACACGCGTGCGATGCATCGCTGCGTCGGCTCAACACCGACGTGATCGACCTTTATCAGATTCATCGTCCCGATTTGCTGGCCCATCCCGCCGATGTTGCTGCGACGCTGACGTCGTTGGTCGAATCGGGGAAGGTTCGACACATTGGCGTGTCGAACTATTCCTCCTCGCAACTTGCCGCACTCATGGCTCACCTCGAGATTCCCTTGGTGTCGGTACAGCCCGAGTTTTCCATCGCGCAATATGGACCGATAGATGATGGGGTGCTCGATCTTGCGATGACGCACAACCTCACGCCTCTAGCGTGGAGCCCGTTGGCTGGTGGCCGGCTCGTCGACAGTACTGCCCGAGGCGGCAGCGCGAGTGACCCCCGCATGGCAGCGATTCATGAGGCCATGGACGATATTGCACGCACACATAGCACTGACCGCAACGGTGTTGCGCTGGGGTTTGTCTTAGCTCATCCGTCTGGTGCAATTCCGATCATTGGCACCGGCAAC
>JANMEI010000219.1:0-1978 GCA_031376865.1 Acidimicrobiia bacterium
CGAAGAACTCGATGACGATCGGCTCAACTTGGTCACCATTACCGGGGTCGATGTTGATCCGGATTTTGGTCACGCAGTGGTGTTCTATTCGGCGATGTTCTCTGGTGCAGAACCAGCCGACGTGAAAGAAGCATTCGACGAAAATCGGGTTCGTTTCCAGGCTGCGGTTGGTCGGCAGATTCGGTTGAAGCGGACGCCGCTGTTGGCGTTTCGTCCCGACCCTGCCATTGCTGAAGGCGTCAAGATCGACGAGATCATTCGCAACTTGCCGCACGAGTCAAGCGTTGACGACCCTGAGATCTAACCCATCAGCTGGGGGCTGGCAAGATGCGTTGACCCAAGCAGTAGCGGTTATCCAGGCAACCGAGTCGGTTGCGCTGGCTTGCCATTTGTCGCCCGATGGCGACGCGTTGGGATCTACGTTGGGGTTTCATTTAGCTGCGATCAACAACGGTTGTCACTCCGTTGCTTCATGGCCGACCCCGTTGGCGGTGCCTACCAACTATCGATCGCTCCCCGCACTAGGTCTGGCCATTGACTCATCGGTGTTCCCACTCAACCCACCGGTCATGCTGACCTTCGATTGCGGCTCGGCCGATCGACTGAACGAGTTGCACGGTGCGGCAAGCAATGCCGACCATCTGATTGTCGTTGATCATCACGCGTCCAACCAGCGATACGGCACGATCAACATCGTCGATGCAACGGCAGCATCCACCACGGTGATGGTGCATCGATTGCTGGCTGCCCTCGGCTGGCCGCTCACCCGAGATATTGCGTGGTGTTTGTACACGGGTCTCATTACTGACACCGGACGATTCCAGTTTGCCGCCACCACCCCTTCGGTGTTTGCGCTGGCCGAAGAGTTGACCACCTTTGATTTACCCATCGCACGTATCAATCGCGAATTGTTTGACGAGCATCGATTTGCCTATCTCAAGCTGGCGGCCCGGGTCCTTGAGCGCGCGGAATACGACCACTCTCGATCGATGTTGGTGTCCTCGGTTACCCAGCAAGACCTGGCGGAGTTTGCGGTCAGCTACGACGAGGTTGAAGGTCTCATCGAATGGCTGCGCACCTGCATCGAAGCCGAGATCACCGTGTTGATCAAAGAAGCGGCCGACAGTCTTCACGTGTCGATGCGGGCGAAGGAATCGGCAAACGTGGGCAGCATCGCCACCTCGTTTGGCGGGGGTGGTCATCGGCTGGCCGCTGGCTTTTCATTTCACGGTTCCGTAGAGGATGCGCTTTCTGCGATTCGTGCATCGGTTGACCACTCGCTCGAAGCAGAGGCGGTGTAGCTCGAATGGGTCGTCGCACCGTTGACTCGGGCCTCGATGGACTGTTGATTATTGACAAACCCGCAGGCATGGGAAGCACCGACGTGGTCAATATTGCCCGCCGGGCCAAGAAACAAAAACGCTCCGGCCACTCGGGCACGCTTGATCCCAGCGCAACCGGGGTGATCCTCGTCGCCTTCGGCCAGTGCACCAAACTGCTTCAATATCTCAGCGGGTTTCCGAAGTCCTACCAAGGCGACCTGGTGCTTGGCGCCACTACCGACTCACTCGACGCGGACGGAGTTGTTCTGTCTACGTACGATATGAGTGGCGTCACCCTGGCTGATGTGCAAGCGGCGGCCGCGCAACAGGTCGGCGACATTTTGCAAATTCCACCAATGGTGAGCGCTATCAAGATGGGCGGGCAACGGTTGCACGAGCTTCATCGCCAAGGTATCGAAGTTGAACGCAAGCCTCGGCCCGTATCGGTGTATCGATACGATGTCAAACCAACCGACGATCCGCTCGTCTACCGGGTGTCGGTCGAGTGCAGTTCAGGAACGTATGTACGCGTGTTAGTGGCTGATGTCGGTGAAACACTGGGCGGGGGAGCGCATCTCCGCAATCTTCGTCGGACCGCCATTGGCCCCTTCGGACTCGATCGTGCCGTCCCGCTCGATGACCATATCGGTGACGCC
>JANMEI010000279.1:0-5999 GCA_031376865.1 Acidimicrobiia bacterium
GGGACAACCACGTTGGGTTATGACAAGGTTGTCCCCGACGGGTCCACCAACGTTGCTAACTGGCCGGCATCATCAAACGTTGCGGTGCTGTTCGCACCACCCGGCACCTGTCTCGACGTGATATTCCCTCCCGCGTCATACCCATAGGACCACACATCAGTTCCACGCGTCACCGATACAACCCGATCAGCCGCATCAAACCCATACGTTGTGATGCCAACCCCATCCGTCATTGACTCCATCCTGCCCTGCACGTCATACACGAAGGTCACTGTTGGTGTCCCGTCAGAGTATGAACGTTGGGTGAGGCGGTTGAGCCGATCAAAAGTCATGGTGGTAGTCCCCAGAGCAGCATTACCTGCTGCGTTGGCGTTCGCATCCACAATGGTTGTCTGATTCGACGCAATGTCATACCCAAACGTGAACCTGCGACCAGCAGCATCCTTTTTCTCCGTTACCCTGCCCGCCGTGTCATACAACCAACTCGACACCCGCGGCACCGTCAGCGTTGATAACGGATCGGTGCGAGACGCCACATACCCCATGTTGGTGTACGTGTAATTGGTAGCACCAACCACCGGAGCCGTCACCCGGGTCGTGCGGTTCATCGTGTCGAACACAAACGTCGTATTCAAATTCTTTGCGTTCGTTGACGTCGACACATTACCCACCCGGTCAAACACCTGCTTCGTGACGAGACCCAGCGGGTCAGTCACCTGGGTTTGATTCCCAGCCTCGTCATACAAGAAGCTGGTGGTGAAATCAGCCGGGTTCGCCCCCGCCACATTCCCACGAGCATCCACCATTGATGACATGCGACCATCAGCATCAAACACATACGTCGTCACCCGACTCAACGGATCAGACACCGAGGTTCGGTTCCCCGCCAAGTCATACCCAAACGACGTCGTCTTGCCACGCAGATCAGTCGACGACGACACCCGGTTCAACGGATCAAACACCTGCGACACCGTCCCCGCCTCCGTAGTCGAAGACGTCACATTCCCATTCTGATCATAAACCTGCGACGTGGTCCCATCCGGACGCACCGTCGACAACACCCGACCCAACTGGTCATAATTCGTCGTCGTCACCCGACCCAACGGATCAGTCACCGTCCTCTGACGACCAGCCGCATCATACGTAAACAACCACTTAAAATCATTCGCCACCGCACCCGGCTCATTACCACGCGGATCAACCCGCCACTCCAACCGGCCCGCCGCATCGTACTTAAACGTCGTCACCGCACCAATCGGAGACGTTTCCTTCGTCCGCAAACCACGATTGTCATACTCATAATCGCTCACACCGCCATCAGGCGCGATCCGCTTCACCAACTCATTCGCTGCGTTGTACTCAAACCTGGTGATCCCACCATCAGGAGCCGTCGACTGGGTTCGGCGACCACCGTTGTCGTAGATGTGCGTCGTCGTCCGATTCAACGCATCCTTTTCGGTCAGTACGTTCCCATCAGCGTCATACGTGAACTTCTGCTGAAAATTCGTGACTGTAGCCCCCACCACATTCCCGCGAGGTTCCGTAATCGTCAACACCCGCCCAGCCGCATCATACGTATACGACGTCTTGAACCCCAACGGTGTCACCTGCGACAACAACCAACCATTCGCATCATACGCATACGTAGTAACCCCGCCACGAGGATCCGTAGACGTAGCCAACGTCCCATCCGGATTCCACGCATAACCCAACGTCACCCCACCCGGACGGGCCTCAGACAACAACCGACCCGACGGATCGTAACCATACGTAGTAGTACTCCCACGAGCATCAACATAGGTCACCGGATTATTAAACCCGTCATACGACCACGACTCCGAATACAACAACGGTACCGGAGCAGTCCTCGACAACATATTCCCGCGCGCATCATAGGTAGCAGTCCACTTATTCAACGTCGCGTCCGTAAACGACACCGCATCCAGCTGAGCATTGAACTCCGTCGACACCGACCCAGCCGGATCAGACGCACCATTAGGCACATTCCCCAACCGATTCCATACCCGCACCGCCCCCGCAGCATCAGTCAACGTCGTTGTTCCAGCCACATCGTCATACGCAAACGACGACACATTCATCAACTGATCCTTCTGCGACACCACCCGACCAGTCACATCAAACGTGTTCGTGAACTGAACATTCAGATTCGGATCAGTCTCCATCGACAAAAACCCATTCGCGTCATACCCATACACCCACACCTTGCCCCGCACATCCGTCACCGACGTCAACTGAGAAGTGCCCGACGCCCCCGTGTACGTGTACTTCACCGTCCGGTTATCCGAACCCTTCACCTGCACCAAACGACCAATACCAGCAACACCGCTAGTAATGGCAGTCCCCGTCCCATACGTCAACGTCAACAACCCGCGTCGCGGGCTGAGTTGGCGGCGGTGACACAAACGTTGTGCCCTCAATTGTCGCTCCGCCAGAAATTTCAAGCGTTATCCCATCGATTACCTTCGGTTCGACACCATTCATTCCTGGTAGAGGAATCGTTTGAGATCCCGACGACATCGTTACCGAACCATCAGGCGCAGAAAAATCGATGTCGATAATCCCAGATGCGGATAACAGCATCGGTGTGTTCACTGCGGGAACCACCAAACGATTGATTCCTAATTGCCAATTTCCCAAATTGGCCCCCGGATTCCCGGGCCCAATCAACGCAACATACATCTCGGTCGTACTGGCCGTCGTGAAACACCTCGCCTGCACGGCGATCGTCCCAATCGTCGTTTTGATATGCATTGGTCGGATGTAATCAGCAACATCACCCTCACAAGTGATCCCGTAAGCGAACGCACCTCGCCGATTCGTTCCCACCTTGAAACGAATATGCCCCTGCGGATCAATCACACACGGCGCCGTGTCTGTCTGAACCAGGTAAATTCCCCCACCAACCCAACCGTAAGAACCCCACGGCGTCACACCTGCGGTATTGGTCCACGAGCACTGCGGATTACCCGTCAACGGCACCGAACCAGCCGGAGCCGCCGCAGCAACTACACCAGCCTTAGACCCTCCCGCAACAGTCGTACTCGTCGTCGAGGTCGTCGTGGTGCTCAGAGGGGTTGTAGAACTCGTCGTCGTTGACGTTGTTGAAGCAGTGTTTGAAGTCGTTGCTGAACTCGTCGTAGACCCCCCACCAGGCACTGTCGTGCTCGTGGTCGGTGATGTAGTCGAACTGGTCGACGACGACTCCGTGGGCGTTGTCTGCGCCCGCACCGCGCTGGCGGCCAGACCAGCAGTCATCACCGACAACGACACTGCAATGGAAACAAACCCACGGCCAAAACGAAACTGAGTCACAAGCAACCTTTCGCAACCGATCGCCACTGGTCGGAAGTGCACCTGAACTTCAACACATTTGAGGAGGCAACGCAACGGATTTGTCTGACCGACTTCCACTGGTGAGGGTATCGAGAAAGAGCCCGAGTACGCTCCGTGGCGTGTCACACGCACTGCCAACATCCCCGCATCCGCTACACGTCGCCGGGCAACCGGGGTGGACTCAACCCACACTGACCGGGATTGGACGCCTTCCCAGCCGAGCACCGCTGATTCCGTATCCCACCGCAGATCAGGCCCGCAGCGGCGTGCGCGGGGCAAGCCCATGGATCCGCAACTTGAGCGGCGTGTGGTCGTTTCGATTGCTCCCCAACCCGCAGGCAGTCACGTGGTCCGACGTGTCCGACGAAGGGCCCGAGTGGGGGCCCATCATGGTGCCGGGGGCCTGGAACGATGTGCGCAACTTCACCGGAGAAAACGGTGATTCGCTTCACCCTGAACGGGGCACCCCTCACTACACCAACGTGCTGATGCCGTTCAATGACGAGCCACCGCTAGTGCCCATCGACAACAACCCCACGGGGATCTATCGCACCTTTGTCGACCTCGAGGAGAACTGGACCGCTCGGCGAACCATCCTACAACTCGGTGGCACAGACTCGATGCATTACGTTTTCGTCAACGGACTTGCCGTCGGCATCGGCACCGATACCCGGGTGACTAGTGAATACGACATCACCGACCAGGTCCGCCAGGGGCGCAACACGATCACGGTTGTCGTCGTTCGATGGACTGCATCGACGTGGCTTGAAGACCAAGACCAATGGTGGATGTCGGGCATCACACGCGAAGTGTTGCTCCTTTCTGTCGGGCAAGTGCATCTGCAGACTGTCCGGGCCACAACCGGTGCGCTGAACCCCCTTTCCAATGAACCAACTGGCACCCTCGACGCAGAAGTGCATGTCCGATTTGCTGCCGGTTCTCCTCAGTTCGGCTGGACAGTTCGTTGCGATCTTGAAACGCGCACAGGAGATCCTGTCGCAGGTTATACGCGCGCAGATGAATCCTATCCATTGCCTTTTCTGCCCGGTAAGCTTGGTGGCGCGCAACCTGGGCAGGTCGATAAAACCGAGGCTGCTTCAGTCGCCGAACTGGGCCCTGTCAACTCGGTGCAACGCATCCCAATTCTCGATCGTCGATCCCCCGGACAAACTGCTCAGGATGGAAACGTATTTCCCGGTCATCGCATCCGATTCCATGTCGACGTGCCTGCTGCACAACTCTGGTCCTCGGAAAGCCCTTACCTGTATCGATTGATGTGTTCACTGATTGATCCCAATGGCGCCGTGGTCGAAGTAGTGAGCCAGCTGATCGGCTTTCGCAGCGTTGAAGTGAGCAACCGAGAGCTACTACTTAACGGCAAACCGGTGCTCATAAAGGGCGTCAACCGACACGATCATGACGAACATTCTGGGGCATCCCCCAGCCGCTCAACCCTGCGTCTCGATCTGGAAACAATGAAACGGTTCAACGTCAATGCCGTGCGCATGAGCCACTACCCGCCGGACCCCTACGTGCTCGAAGTATGCGATGAGTTAGGCCTCTGGGTCATCGACGAAACCAATCTCGAAACCCATGCCCGCTACCGCAGCCTGGTCCATGACCCGGGGTACCACAGCCAGTGCCTTGAGCGAGTGGCACGAATGGTGGCTCGCGATGAAAACCATCCGAGCATCTTTGCGTGGAGTCTCGGCAACGAATCCGGCTACGGACCCATTCACGACGCAATGGCGTCATGGACGCGCCACTACGATCCATCGCGCCTTGTCCACTACGAAGGCCCACACCGTTACGACCTGGGCGCTCATGGCCGTATCGCGACCGACATCATCGCCCCCATGTATCCGTCACTCGAACGACTCGAAGCCTGGGCTCAACGGCAAGCAACCGCCCCCGACGACGACCGACCACTCATCCTGTGTGAGTACAGCCACGCCATGGGTAACTCCAACGGCAGCTTCGCTGATCACGACGACTTGTTCCGTGCCCATCATGGGCTCCAGGGTGGCTTCGTCTGGGAATGGATTGAGCACGGGCTACGGGTTGGGTCGGACTTTGACGGGCGTCCAGTGTGGGCCTACGGTGGTCATTTTGGTGACGAGCCCAATGATGGCGCATTTGTCGCCGACGGGCTGGTGTGGCCAGACCGCACTCCGCATCCAGGTTTGTTTGAGGCTGCGCATGTGTGGCGGCCGGTGCGGGTTCGGTTGGCAGACTCGGGCGAACTGCTGATTGTCAATGATCGCGATTTCACTTCGTTGGATGATCTTCAGTGCACATACGAAGTGCTTGTTAACGGAACCGCTGTTGAACTTGGATCAATCGATGTCCCACCGGTAGCACCGGGGGCAACCATTGCCGTTCCCCTACCTGGGTCGCATCTCAAACTTGCCCATGGCGAAGAGGGCCATGTCACGGTGAGGTGGTCTACTCGCGAAGCCAAACCATGGTGTGGGGCCAACCATGTTGTGGCATGGGACCAGGTGGCATTGCCAATCGCCGCCGCATCCGGGGCACCTCAGCGCGACGGAAACAAAGGCATCGCCCGGTCAGCTGCCGACATTTCCGTGCACGACGATCAACTGGTCGCCATCACCCCGGACCACCTGCACCTCATCGAGCCGGGC
>JANMEI010000293.1:0-1036 GCA_031376865.1 Acidimicrobiia bacterium
TCCAACACCGCCGAAACAGCGGTGTTACAGGTAGAAGCCCGAACTGCTTCCAGCAAGCCAACCAGCTCACTTATGCCCTGCTGCTGTGCGGTTCCGAACTCCACACCAACACCCTACACGAACATGTGTTCGTAGTCAAGCAGAAACGAACAAATGTTTCCAAACTGGTCTGCCCGATTCGAAAAGTAGGCCGGCCGAAACCGGCCGGCGACGGCGGTCGATTACCTCTGAGGTGATCGACTGAACTCAATCTTGTGGTCATGATGGAACCGATGGCTGATCACGCTCCAGCGAACGAAACGGAATCACACCCCACTCAGGAAGGCGTCATCACCCGTTACGCCAAAGCCTGGCTAGCGGGCGACTTCGCCACCATCGTGAACTGTTACGACGAGCAGATCGTGGCGCACTACGGAGGACAGTCGTCGTATGCAGGTACCTACCACGGACGAGATCGTTTCATCGAACTGCTCCTCGAAACGGGACAACGCGGCGGCCGCACGCTGATCAGCATCGATCAGGTCGATGACGATGGAACCTCAGGTGCATTCTTCGTCACCGAGTCGTTTGTCATCAACGGTGAAACGGTCATCGTTCAACGAGAAGTGCGTTTTCTGACGAACGGAACCACCATCACCGAGTGCTGGTTATTCGATCATGACCAGCATCTGGTGGACCAGGCGTGGTCGCAGCCTCTTGCCCCGCCTGCGAACTAAGGGTTGAGCCGGGCTTTCGCAATAGCGGTGAGGTGTTTGTAGTCAACCTTTCCCGCCGGTGATCGACCAATGGAATCAACCAACACGATGTGGCGCGGCGTCTTGTATTTCGCCAGACGACTGCTGACGGCCAACAAGACGCCTGCATGATCAAATGCAGAAGCCGAAACGTCAGCTGGAGATTCGATAACTGCACATATCACTTCACCAAAGCGTTCATCGGGGATCCCAACGCACACCGCGTCGGCTACATGGTCGTGCAGCTTCAGCATTTCCTCTACCTCTTCGGGAAACACTTTCTCGCCGCCGGTGTTGATGCA
>JANMEI010000296.1:0-2768 GCA_031376865.1 Acidimicrobiia bacterium
CGCCGTCGTCAGCTCCGGTCGCGTGCAACAGGGACTGTAAATGCGGATCTGAAATGAGTGGAACGTTGACTTTGAGGTGTTGAGCAGCAAGCTGCGGATCACTGGCAATCACTACGAGTAGTTGAACACGACGATCACCAAACTTATGCAGTGATGCGTCTAATGAGCGCACGACGTTTGTTGATTCGCGGTCATCAATGTTTCGGAATGGAACAAACGTCAACACAAGCGGCACACGTCCGCGGAAGTCAGTGGCGTTCAGTACCTGTGGGTAGGTTCCTGACACATGATGGTTAGTGAGAGATGCAATTTTGTTGCTAGTGGCGCAGAATGCAACCGGTTCGTGTTGAAGGTCTGGGAGTAGATTCATCTGTGTCAGCTACCCGTCGCGGTGGCTTCCAAAACATTGAGGTTTAACCCAACGCCTGGTTGGGTAGTCCGTTTCAAGCACGCGTCACCATCACAACGGTTGTCGTCATAACTGGAAGGCCGGACCATGGAAGTCACAAATGAGCAGTCGGGAAACGTGAGTCGAGTGACGGTGACGGGAGAGATCGACGCATCGACGTCGCCCGCTCTTAGGTCGGCGTTGTCTGTGATCGTTGAGGGCGGCGCCGATCATCTCGTGTTGGACCTCTCCGGTGTGACCTTCCTCAGTAGTTCAGGGTTGAGTGCCTTGCTGCAGGTTCGGTCGCTTGCGACAACCGTTCGCGTTGAGCCTGGTAACGAGTTGGTTGATCGTCTCTTTGCACTTACGGATTTGACTGCTGCGTTTAGCGGTGCAGAGAGCGAACTCTGATTCGTTACACGTCAACTTTTGTCTGTAGACCCCTGCCATTGCAACAGCACAAATGTTGCGTCGTCAGTCGGTTCAACTTCGAGGTGGTCCTGAATTGCGCGATGCAATTTGTGTAGCACTTGTTGTGGCAGCAGTGCGTCCGAAGTGCTGCGGTCGATCAGATCAACCAGTCGCTCGATTCCGAACTGCACACCATCAGGAGAGCGTGCTTCGCTTACACCGTCGGTAAACAGAAGTACCGAGTCGCCAGGCTCAAGCGACTCGGAGGCGATTGCTGGTTTTCGAGCGATGGTTCCCCAGGGAGGCGTTGGAGGGCAAAGCAGTTCTTTGACAACCCGACCGTTGCGAATAAGTAACGGCAACGGATGGCCAGCATTTGTCCAGCTGAGAATACCGGTTGGAACCTCGAGGCAACCAAGTACTCCTGTCGAGAATGAAGAGTCGCGGTAATGAGACGCAATGATGTTCGCAAGATTGCGATGCATTACCTGAAGAGGATGGCCCTCACGCCGATCGTGACGGTAGCTACCCATCGCGAGTGAGGCGATCAAAGCAGCACCTACTCCGTTACCCATAGCGTCCATAATCGCAAAATGGAATGAGTCGCCGTTGAGGGCGTAGTCAAAGCAGTCGCCGCCGACGTCGTAGGCCGGTTCGAGTAAGCCAGCGATGGAAACGGCGCCAGATGTCATGACTAAGGGAGGGAGGAGATCCCACTGCATGCTTGAGGCAAGACTCATACTCCTTCGCCGCCGGTGAACGTTGTAGAGATCGGTGACGCGATCCTGCGCAGCAATGAGATATCCAGCTAGGAGGCCAAGTTCTTCGCATGCCGTCAGTGTGCCTACGTCAGAATCAGGGACCGTCAAAGCGAGTACTCCAACACGGTCTGATCCTTCCATCACCGGTGTCCACACACGAACACCTTCGTTGCGATGGGCTGTAACGGTCAGTTGATTTTGAAAACATCTTCCTGCAAGAGTTGTCGCCACGGGCTCATCATCTACAAGCGCGTTGGCACGGTCCAATCCGGCAGTCATTGGTTGCAGGACTGTTTGACCGAAATCGATCAGATACAACACAAGATCATTGGCCTGTAGACCGCCCATCGCCCGCACCAGAATCGAGTGGACTGCCCCCGGGTCAGCACCGCAGGACATGCGTAAAGCGGCACCGAAATTACTCGTAGGCACGCCGCACCTTACACGGCTTCGAATACCGAACAGCCGAAGCTGTATTTGGGCCCTCTATTGAGATGCCCTTGGGCGGCTATGCGCTTGGTGTCGACCTTGGCGACCGATGAGTCACGAGGTGATTCATCCCGAAGATCACCAAGATGGCCATGATGCCGGTCGCGACGATGGCTCCAATGGCAGCGAGCCCGGCGATACGTCCGACCATTGACCATGCATACGCCGACAGGAGCAGACCGCGAAGCGTTTCGCCTTTGAACAGCGAGTCACGAGATCCAGTGATGACATCGGCTTTTGTTTGTAACGCATCAACGTTGGCCTGAGGCTCCTTGGCCTCCAACGCGCTTTGCACATCAAGTTTGGCTTGACGCTCAGTCGCTCCCAATTCGGCAAAGGTCAACCCGCCGCCAATTTTTGCAAGGTGACCGTTGATATAGGACGCATACGCCTGCGCCTTGGAGCCGCTATCCACTGATTGACCGCCGTACTTGACCAAGTCGTTACGTCCTTCGGCCTTCAGCGCTTCGGCAGTTCCGAACGAGATGTTCTGCGACTTCAACTCGTCGCGAACATAGTTACCGGAAAACGTACTGCCCCACGTCAGCAACGCAGCAGACGTTGCCAACACGAGCATCAGGACGACGCCAAATCCAATCAGCAATACATCAACGCGCTGGCGGGTGATTGCGATTGGGGCATCCATCGACGACTTGAGTGGGTCAAGTGGGTCAGTTGGAATGGCTGGCACGGGTTTGGTGTTCTGCGTAGATGCAATG
>JANMEI010000300.1:0-3663 GCA_031376865.1 Acidimicrobiia bacterium
TTCGATGAGCAATCAATGTGTTGGTGTTGCAGGGGTTTCCCACAATGAGTACTTGAATGTCGCTCGCTGCGTTGGCATTGATCGCCTTGCCTTGAGGCCCGAAGATGCCGCCGTTAGCTGCCAACAAATCACCACGTTCCATGCCCTGCTTGCGCGGCATTGCGCCAACCAACAATGCATACGACGAACCTGTAAACGCATCGTTCAGATCGCTGGTGGCAGTGATGCCCGACAGCAGAGGGAATGCACAATCATCGAGTTCCATACAAACGCCATTGAGCGCCTTCATGGCTGGCTCGACTTCAAGCAGCCGAAGGTGAATGGGTTGGTCTGGGCCGAGTAGGTGACCAGAAGCGATACGGAACAAAAGCGAGTAACCAATCTGGCCGGCAGCGCCGGTGACGGTGACATGAACAGGGGTCTTAGCCATGAGCACCGAGCCTAATCTCCGTCAGTGACGAAAGTGCCTCACACCGGTCAGGATAAGGACGATCCCGTGTTCGTCGGCGGCGGCGATTACTTCGTCGTCTCGGACTGACCCACCGGTCTGGATGATTGCCCGGATCCCCGCAGCGGCCAGGGTATCGAGTCCATCTCGGAATGGGAAGAAGGCATCGGATGCGGCTACCGCTCCCCGCGCCCGATCGCCCGCCTTCCCAACGGCCAGGCGGGCCGAATCCAACCGACTCTGCTGACCCCCTCCAATTCCAACCGCGCTGCCTTCAGTGGCCACCACAATTGCGTTCGACGAAACGTGCGCACAGACCCGCCAGGCCAGATCAAGATCACGCCACATCATCTCGTCGGGCGCAACTTTGCTGACGACGCGCCACCCTTCGCGTGACTCCATGCTGGCATCGGCCCGATCGGGCGACTGAACGAGCACCCCTCCATCAATACTGCGTACATGACGAACCTGATGCGAGGGCCGTTCAGCTTCCAACACACGCATGGCTTTGCGTTCACGCAAGAGCGCGAGCGCATCGGCATCAAAACTTGGAGCAATGAGCACTTCAGTAAACACCCCTGCAATATGTTCAGCAAGTGCAACCGTCACCGTCCGATTCACGGCGATGACACCCCCGAAGGCCGACACCGGATCTCCGGCGTGTGCCTTTCGATACGCAGACTCAACATCTGAACCAATAGCCGCACCGCACGGATTGGCATGTTTAATGACAACAGCGGCAGGGCCTTCGTGTAGCTCGTGCACCAATCGCCACGCTGCGTCCGTGTCGTACACGTTGAGATAACTCATCTCTTTGCCACTGTGTTGCTTTGCCGTGTCGGCCCAACTGCTTTGCCCACGGATCGTGTACCGAGCCCCGACCTGATGAGGGTTTTCCCCGTAACGCAGCATTTCGGCTCGCCGCAGGTCAAGATGGATCACCGCTGGCAAGATTTGATCAGCCGGGACGCTGGTGGCATCGTCACCATCAAACCCCGCCATCCAATCGGCGATCGCAAGATCATATGTAGACGTATGATTAAACGCCTTAGCGGCCAGACGTCGCTTGGTGGCAAGACTCAGCGATGGTTCACTCGCCAATCGAATTTCTTCGAGAACCTCATCGTAATCACCCGGGTCAACGATGACCCCAACGGATTCATGGTTCTTAGCTGCGCTTCGAACCATCGAAGGGCCACCAATGTCGATCAACTCGATGCTTGGTTTATCCATGAAGGGATACAGATTGCAGACCACCAAATCGATTGGCGAAATACCATACGCGCTGATTGTTTCGAGGTGCTCTGGTTTAGAACGATCGGCCAGAATGCCAGCGTGGATATTGGGATGCAAGGTCTTCACCCGACCGTCAAGCATTTCGGGGAAGCCAGTTACTTCGTCGACCTGTACATGGGGCACACCAGCAGCAGCGAGCGCGGCAGACGTCCCACCGCTCGAAACGATCTCGATTCGTAACGCGGCGAGCGCAGTAGCGAACGCGACGATGCCGGTCTTGTCGTAAACCGACAGCAATGCACGGGTGATCATGAAGTAAACGGTCCTTCCCGCCACACCTGGGGGCGTGGGTGATCCATAAATGGAGTAACTGGGTGGCCATCAATGGCGGCAAACGCAACGTCGCGCCATCGATCGACACCGAACATTGGCGACGGGAACTCATCGCGATGAAACCATCCGACGTCGGTTACCTCGAGCGGGTGCGGATTGAGCGAACCGCCAGTGGCCTCGCAGTGAACCAACACCAGATACAACGGCCACCGTGAACCCCAACGATGACCATCAAAGACACCGAGCAATTGCTTTGCTTCGCATTCGATGCCGGTTTCTTCGTGAACCTCTTTGACGGCGACTTCGGCTGCCGAGTAGCCCACATCGGCCCAGCCCGTGGGGTACAACCACACCCCACTTTCCGCTCGTTGAATGAGCAGCATTCGACCATCGCCGTCACCGACAACGGCACCCACACCCACCTTCGGCGTGACGTAACCACCTATCCCCTGGCCGACCGATGCCATCCACTCTTGCACCAGTGCGGTCTGATCGATCGGGTGACCTGACGCGACGCCGATATCGGCAGCGACCGCCAGCACTTCTTCGTAACGTTCTCGTTCGTATTGACTCTCGGTAAATCCGAGCCCGGTCCGCGCAATCCCAGCAAGCGCTTCAGACCATCGAAGCAGATCAGCTTGGGTGATCGGTTTCACCGGTTCAAAGGGTGACATTGCTGCTCCAGAGGGCCCGACCTGGCGAATGGGTCACGTTAACGGCTCGTCGGGACGGTCTTGACTGACCGTCCACCCGGTATCGGTGACACCACGTGGCTCGAAGAAGATGCAGTGCTCGGGGCAATCAAACGGCACCACTTGGGCCATATCCATGCGGCAGCGTTCGACCACACCACCGTCGGTGGTTCGGGACGAGTAGTGCCGGCAGTCGGTTCGAACAGCCATGGCCACAGATCGTACAAGCTTGAGCGATAGCGGCGAAGAGCAAATGAAGGATCAAGTCGCGTGACGCTGGCGATGCAGGAATGCTTTCGCCACACTCCACCGCAGGCCGATGTCGGCCAGTGACGGGTCGATATCACTCCAACTTGCCGGTGACAGGTCATAAAGATCTTCAGGAAACGAACGTTCTGCAAACGGGTCCCGAATGACGGGCTCGATGTTCGATGCGGCGATCACTTCTGTCGGAAACGAAACGGCTTGGCGAATGACATTCAACGGTGTGCCCCGTTGCTGATCGATATCGGTAGCAAGAAGCGTTCGAAGGGGTTCCTCAATCGTTGCAATTGCGCTAGTGGCGGCATCAGCAATGGCGTCGGTGTCAGGGTCTTCAACAAACCGCCGAACGCACTGATCGACCCAAAGTGGCAACGCGGCAATCACCTGGTCGGCCAACGAGGCGCCGATCTGGGCGAAAGCAATCACGTTGACAGCGTCGTCTTCAGCAGCTTCGGCTGCGTCGTCATTAGCTTGTGCGTCATCGTGGCCGTTGCCATTGTTTGGGTTCACGTCACCCATTCCTGCTCATCACGGTCCGTGGCACGGGGTCAACAACCTGTCGCTGCGCTGAGCGTTTCGCAGGCTTGCCGCATACGGGCAGATGACAAGGTCGTCAACAACCGTCGGAATTTGTCTCGTGGGAGCGTGTGAATGTTATCGAAATTTGCAACGCAGGCCGTTGGCACCCCA
>JANMEI010000313.1:0-4944 GCA_031376865.1 Acidimicrobiia bacterium
GCTCAAGTGGACGCTCGACCTTGATCGTCTGCGCGCATTGCTTCGACCAAACACCAAACTCATTGCCGTCAACGCTCCAAACAACCCGACCGGGTTTGTTCCCGACTCCGACACCTGGCGCGAACTCAATCAGCTGTGCGACGAGCGCGGCATCGTGCTGTTCTCTGACGAGGTGTATCGAGGCATCGAGCTGGATCCTTCCAAACGAATTGACCAAGCTGCCGATATCTCCACGACGGCAATGTCGCTGAACGTCATGTCGAAAGCGTACGGGTTGCCAGGTCTACGAATTGGGTGGCTGGCCAGTCGAAACGCTGCAGCGCTGGCCCGGATCGAACGATGCAAGCACTACACATCGATCTGTAGTGCGGGTCCAAGTGAAGTGCTGGCCACTATCGCGCTGAAAAATCGAACGACGCTGATTGATCGCAACGTGTCGATCTTGCGAGATAATTATGCCCAGTTGTGCGGTGTGTTGGAACGTTGCCATGGCCTCATCGACTGGTATGCGCCTGACGGTGGTTGTGTGCTGTTTCCACGCTTCACCGGGCCTGACGGTGTCGAAGCGTTTGCGGCGTCTCTGGTTGAAGATCAAAGTGCCGTCGTGTTGCCAGCGTCGATCTACAAGTCTCAGTTGTTGCCGATCCCCGACGACCGATTCCGCCTAGGGATTGGGCGAGCCAATCCTGGGCTTGGGTGGGCCGCACTTGAAGCGCATCTGTCGCTGAGGGCTGAACGCGGGTCGTTTCGCTGATGAAGCTGATCGACCGGGCAACTGTTGAACGAATCATGACGCCTGCTCTCGCGCTTGACGCGGTGCGCAGCGGATTCCTGCAACTTCATCGCAATGAAGTCGAAGCACCCGACGAGTTCGTGATGCACCATCCGCAGCAAGGCGACGTACACATCAAAGGAGCGTACCTTCATGGCGCTCCGTGGATGGTGGCCAAAGTTGCCACCGCTGGTTTTAAGATTCCAGGCAACAGCGGTGCGTTTGTCGCCATGAGTGCTGAGACTGGAGAAGTTGGCTACCTCGTTGACGATGGCGGATTGTTGACCGAGTTGCGTACTGCCGCAGCGGTCGCGTTGACCGTTGATCTTCTGGCCCGTGCGGGTGCTGAACGACTGGCCATCATTGGTTCGGGTGTGCAAGCTGGGTATCAGTTGGACGCCGTGCGGTCAATCAGGCCCTTTTCGGAGATCGGTGTGTACAGTCGCACCGCCGAACGAGCCGTTGGGTTCGCGAATCAACATGGTGTGCGCGCGTATGGATCTGTTGATGAGATCTTGCAGTGGGCCGATGTCATCCTGCTGGCAACAACCAGCAATGAACCGATTGTGAAACGGCTCAGCCAAATGACGCCAGGCGCTCACATGACGTCCTCTGGTGCTGACATGGTTGGGAAGCGTGAAGTCTCTCTTGATGTTGTTCAGCACGCAGACATTGTCGCTGTCGATAGTCTGGTGCTTGCCCAGCGGGTGGGCTTATTGCAACCCGATGGACAAACGTCTAGCAATCGATCCATCGCCACGGTGGGTGAACTGGTCGCCAAAAAGTGCGGCCGTACCAGCGACTCGCAGATTACGGTTGCGGGTCTAGTCGGGTTGGGTGTGCAAGATGCGGCGATCTTCGGAGCGTTGCTGAACAACATGTCCTAGGTGGTTCTCTCGACGGCGCGATATGGTCGTTAGTGATGGTGGTCCAACGGATGTCCAATGGCAGTTGAATTCTATGGCAGCTAACCGATCGGCGAATCGTCGATCTGGTGCTGAAGTGTTTCAACGCTCGCTCAAAGAACGCGCCGCGGTTGAACTGTTGTCACGGTTTGTGTTCCGGCCGCTAGCTCACGTGGTCGTCCTCGTATTGTTGCCGGTTGGTTTCGCTCCCACCGTTCTGGTTACGCTGCACTCGTTGTTAGGCCTCGCGTGCGGGGTGTTGATCTCGCAACAACGCTTCCTGTTGGCGGCGATCCTGATCCAGGTGAAGACCGTGCTCGATGGTGCCGACGGTCAACTTGCCCGGGCGAGCGGCAAGGTCACGGAAACGGGTCGATATGCAGATACCGAAGGAGATCTTGTGGTGAATGCCGCATTGTTTGCTGGGATTGGCTGGGTGACCGGTGGATGGGTGCTCGCAATCGTCGGCTTTCTGTCGCTCACGCTGGTGCTCTCTACCGACTTCAACGCCGAGTGGATGTACCGAAGAGCCCGTGGGGTTGCCGAGCCACCGCCGATCGATACGACGAGCGAACACCAGGGTCTGCTGCGGTTGCTGACAAAACTGTATTCGCTAATCTTCAGCCCGCAAGATAGGTGCATTCGAACATTCTCGGAACATCGCCTATCGGTTGCCGCGGGCATCGCCACCCAGAGCGACCCGCTCAACAAACTACGAATCGCGTACAACGACCGGTCATCGCTATCCGTCCTAGCCAATTTTGGATTGGCCACCCAATTGGCGGTCCTCGGGCTTTGCCTAGCTGTCGGAAAGCCAAGTTGGTTTGCGTGGTTTACGCTGCTCTGTGCACTTATGTTAATTCCGTTGCAGTTCCGTCGAGAGTTGCTCGTTCGAGCCCTCTCGAGACGAGTCGAAGTGGCACCGTGAGCGGAGGAACTGCTTTGGTCACCGGCGCTGCCCGCGGAATGGGTCGTGCCATTGCCATCGACCTTGCTTCGCAGGGTTGCAACGTAGCGATTCATGCCAACACTTCCATCAGCGAGGCAGCTGCTGTGCGGGCCGAAGCTGCCGAGCTATCGGCATCGCATGGATTCAACCAACCGATGGTTCTGGTGCAAGGAGATCTCACCGTGGCATCCGACGCTCAACGAGTCGTCGAAGAAGCCGCGCAGGAGCTGGGGTCGTTGTCCATTCTGATCAATGTGGTTGGCAACTATCACGTTGCGCCGATTGATCAGTTTCCCCTCAACCACTGGCACGACATGTTCAACTCGAACCTTCATTCCGCCTACTACACGTGCATTGCTGCGCTCCCATTTCTTCGGCAGAGCGGAGCGGGCCGGATTGTGAACTTTGGCTGCGCAGGCGCACTCAACCCGGTTGCTCGGCCCGAAACAACGGCTTACATGATTGCCAAGACCGGTGTGATGTTGCTCACGAAAGCAATCGCTGAACAAGAAGCGCACAACGGCATGACGGCAAACGTGGTGGCGCCGGGCGTCATCGAGACCAGTAAGTCGCAACCGGTTGGCGAGATCCCGTCAGGGCGCGTGGGGCGGATTGACGAGGTTGTCTCGACGGTCCGATTCTTCCTCTCCGAAGAGGCGAACTACATCACCGGTCAAACCATCGAAGTCGCTGGCGGATGGAGCCTGTGAGATGTTCCAGCTGTTGCAGCTAGACCGCCGAGGAAATCCGGGCAGTGAACAGCGACATCAGCATGTACGCAGCTATCGCAGCGCGTATGGACCAGCCAATGGTTCTGATCCAGTTGGTTTGCACCAATCGTTGATGCGCATTAGAGGAAAACCCGAGGCCGAGAATGGTATGAGCCGGAACGGAAAACACCATGGTGCAGAGATGGACGAGCAGCAACACCGCAAGCGCAGCCCAGCCCACCGTGGCGCTTGTCCCGGTCGGCAGTTTCCAGACGATAAGCAGCGCACATATCAATTCAATGCCCATGAGCGGCCCCACCAATGTAGATATCCGAAACGAGTGAGACTGCTCGTATCCAACAAATCGGTCGGCACCAACCTGAGCGAACAACGGGTAGTGCACTACCTGAATCGTCCAGATCAGTCCGGTTAACGCCGACGTGGCGAACAGGTGAACAAGTAACAGACGTAGCTCCGACGTTGCAGACATCTGTCAAAAGTATCGAATGCTCTACTCAACGCCTAGCTGGCTGAGATCAGGAGGCACATCGACCGCATACTTCTGCAACACTTCTAGCGGAACGAGTTCAAGCACCCGTGCGTTGGTGGCACTCAGCACCACATGAGCGGCAGCTCCGTCGTGGTGGGCGCGTAGCCAATTGCGAGCGGTGACACACCAGCGATCGCCAGGATTCAATCCCGGAAATCGGTATTGGGGCATAGGAGTACTGAGATCGTTGCCGATGCGTTGCTGGTGATCCAGAAACTGGGGAGTCACAACCGCGCAAATGGTGTGGCTCCCCATATCTTCGGGGCCGGTGCTGCAACAACCGTCCCGGAAGAAGCCCGTCACCGGATCGAGGCCGCATACGTCGAGCGGCCCACCTAGGACATTGAGTTCGTCGGGGAATGCCATCGGCCCAGTATGCCCGACTGGCAACCGTCCGTTACGACAGTGTGTTGAGCCAGGCGATAACGGCATCAGCTAACTGCGGACCAACGTCGTCTTGCAGGAAGTGACCAGCCGGAGTGAACGTCTGATGGGGTTGACCTTTCGTGCCAGGGATCCGGTCCAGCATCGCTCGCTGACCCTTGCCCAGCACAATGTCGTCGGGGGCCCAAAGTGTCAACACTGGTTTGGTGAATGATTCCAGGCCCTTCCACGCCGCACGGTTGGCCGGTAGCGCTGGGTCGTCTTCGGTGGTGGGCACGAGCAGCGGAAACTGTCGAGCGCCTGCCATGTAGGACTCGTCAGGGAATGGTGCGCGGTATGCGTCCATCTCGGCATCTGTTAGCTCGCGGGCCAGGACTGCGCGTTTCAACAGTGCACCGCAATCCATGAATGGCATTGACTGTGAAACCTGCTGCCACATCATGAAACCTTCACCCATGTTGGGGCTGTCGGGCAATGCGGTGTTGGCAATGACCAACCGCACAAACCAATCGGGATGCTCGCCAGCGACGCGAAGCCCAATCAAGCCGCCCCAGTCCTGGCAGAACAGGGTGATATTGCTGATGTTCAGCGCTGTTATGAATGAAGTCATCCAGCCCACATGCCCGCCATAGGTGTAGGAGGTTCGCTCAGTGGTCTTATCTGACCGTCCTAAG